>RFSW01000171.1 GCA_009923755.1 Betaproteobacteria bacterium
CTTGAGGGTAAAGGTCAGCGCGCTCACCGGGCACCTCCCATGATGTCGTGCAGGTGGAACTGGAACTGGCCCAGCTTGCCGCCGTAGTTGCCGGCCGAGATGCGCCGGATGCCGCCGACCGCGCCGATGTCGCAGCAGGCCTGCACGCCGACGCGGGTGGCCTCGCGCACGTCGGCCTCGGTCAGGCCGTCGATCACGATCTCCATCACCGACTCGATGCCCGGTGAGATGTCGCTGCGCGTAATGCCACGAATGGTCGGACAGAAGGCGTCGTTGGTCGATGCCATCAGCGCCTTGTACTTGCTGCCGACCTTGGAGCCGGAACGCACCACGCCGCCGGGGAAGGGCATCACCACGTTGGGCAGCTTCTTCATGGCGTCGATGGCGGCCTCGCAGGCGGCCAGCGCCTGCGGCTGGCTGTCGGCCAGCACCAGGAAGTTGCCGCCACCCACCGCGCGCACCATGCCGGTGGTCTCCTCGACCAGGAACTCGCCGTCCATCACCGGGATGCGCCAGTAGCGCCGCGCGCCGATCTTCTTGCTCTGCTGGAAGCCGTCGCCGAAGAAGCGCAGGTTCTTGCCGAGGTTGATGCGGTCGCCGCCATCAATACCGCTGAACGCCGCGCTGGTCGGCGAAGTGAGCACACACTGCCCCATGCGTGTCTCGACTTGCTTGATCAGCACAGCCGACCCCGCGGCGAACAGCAGCACCGAATAGCCGGGCCGGCCGTCGGGCGTCTCGTCCGGGGAGAGTTCGCGCTCGATGCCGGCCTCCACGCCGCAGGCGATCACCGAGGTGGCGAAGCCGGTCATGGCGTTGGCGGCGTTGTAGGCCCAGCGGTGGTTCTGCGCGGTGATGAGGATGCGCGTGCCGCGCATGCCAAAACCCTCGGCAAAGGTGTCGTCGATCACCGTGCCGTTGATCTCCATGCTGCGGGCGGGAGTGGTGTCGCTCATTGCTTTCTCCCGTGCGTGCAGTCGTGCACGTGCAGCTTGGAGCCGTGGCCGCACTCGCACATCTCGTCATTGGAGATCTTGAAATTGCCCATTCTTTGCGTACGAAAGCGGCGGAAGTGCGGCTCGATGATCTTCTCGATGCTGGCGTCGTAGTCCGGCTTGACGACGTGGGTGTTGCCCCACACCACCTGCACGATCTTGCCCTCGCGTGCCACCAGGGTGCCGTCCTTGAACACGTAATCCGGCTTGGCGAACATCTTCTCGCGGTCGGCGTCCTCGGTGTAGACAGTGATGTCGGCGGCGGCGCCCACGCCCAAATGGCCGCGGTCACGCAGGCCGAGGGTCTTGGCCGGGCCCGCGCGGGTCATGATGGCGATCTCGTAGAGCGTGTACTCGCGTTCCAATGCGCCTAGCGTCGACATGCCAGCGGCGTCAGTGTTGATGCGCGCCAGCTGCTCGTTGCGGAACGACTTGTCCATCAGCAGCCGGATCAGGTGCGGGTAGCTGGTGAAGGGCGCGCCGTTGGGGTGGTCGGTGGTCAGATAGACGCGCCACGGGTCGTCGATGAGCAGGAAGGTCTCCAGCCCGATGCACCACTGCAGCGCGTTG
>RFSW01000172.1 GCA_009923755.1 Betaproteobacteria bacterium
CGGATGACGGCTCCTCATTCGTGATGCTACGCGGCCTTGCGCTCGACGTCGGCGACGGTGGCGGACTTGGCATCCAATGCAGCCAGCAGAGCCTTCATGTCGCGGTGGCCGCGCAGCTTTCGGAAGCGTCCCTTGGCATCACTCAACGCTCCCGCGATCCAGCGCAGCGTCATCTGCCCGTCCTTCCAGCGCTTGACGTTGCGCGTGAAGTGGGCAATCGAGCCGTTCAGATTCTCGACCGGGTTGGTGGTGCGCAGCGTGCGGTACAGCGCCCCGGTGATGTCCAGCGCCTGTACCGTCAAGGTCTCCTCCAGCCCCTCGCGCAGGCTGGCCGCGGCGCCGGGATGCCTGGCGCTCAGTGAGGCCGCCAGTCGCTGCAATTGCTTCTTGGCCAACTCGGCGTTGCCGCCATCCCAGGCATCGCGCATGGCACGCCCGACGCTGGCGTGCAGTTCCTGGGGCAGGTGCTCGATCACATTGCGCCGCTTGTGCTCCTGGCAGCGCTGGATCAGCGCCAGGGCGCCGAAGCATTCGACGATGGCCTTGCGCAGGGCCTTGCCGCCGTCGATCACCCACAGCCGCGCGCGGTCGGCATCGAGCCCTCGGTCGACCAGGTCGCTGAGCAGCGAGCGCACCAGGCGGCTGGCCTCGGTGGAGCCCTCGCGCAGCCCCAGGACGTGCTTGTTTCCCTTGGCGTCGATGCCCAGCGCCACCAGCAGGATGACACGGTCGCGCAAGTGGATGCCGTCGATCATCACGACCGGCAGGTCCAGCTCCTTGATCGAGGCCGACAGCCACTCGTGCAGTTGCGCCTGGCTCAGCGCCACCCAGCGCCGCGAGACTGAGCTCCTGGACACCGACAGCGGCTCGTCGGGCTCGGGCAGCTTGTCCAGGGTGCCGGCATAGCGGCGCGTGGACACGCCTGCAGCCAGCGACGCCACGGTGGCCTTGTCCAGCGGGTCGGTGTCGGCCGCCCATGCAAACGTGGGCAGTTCCAGCTCACCGTACGCGAGGCTGCGCGCCCGAGGCTTGGTGACGACGATGCGCTGGCCGCCCAGCACCACACTGGAGCGCGTCGTGCCGCCACGCACCGCCGTGCGGCGGGCGTCGGGCACGTTCCTGGCGCCACACAAGGCCACGCGGTCGGCCTCCATCATGGCCGCCAGCACCTGCTTGCCGGCGTTCACACACAGACCGTAGAACGCCTGCTGCACATCGCGCAGCACGCCTTGTACGTTCAACGACAGCTGCACCTGTGCAGCCGGTACTGCCCGCAGAACGGACTTCGTGCGAGACTTCATTTCGGTGGTTCCTTTCTTTGCTTGATATGATACGCACCTGGATGTTCGCATCCAGGCGAAAGGAACCGCCACCCTCAGCTCATCCGTTCAACAGATCTTGGGACATCGCCGCAAAACACCGGGATAGCAAGTTCGCCAAGAGCTATCTCAGGGCGGTTGTGTCCGAAATCCGAGTAGGCCCCTCTGAGACAACTGCAAAAGGTCACCTGGCGGACTTGGCAGCAGCCA
>RFSW01000173.1 GCA_009923755.1 Betaproteobacteria bacterium
GACGGCCCGACCCACCAGCCGGTCGAGCATCTCGCCAGCCTCCGCCTGATTCCGCGCATGGACGTCTGGCGGCCCTGCGATACGATGGAATCCGCAGCGGCTTGGGTGGCAGCGGTCGAGCGCAACGACGGCCCGAGCAGTCTTGTGTTCAGTCGGCAGAACCTGCCTTTCGTCAGCGCAGACACCGACCCGGCGCACATCCGCAAGGGCGGCTACGTGCTCGCGGAAAGCGGCACCGGCAAGCTGAATGTGGTCCTCATCGCCACGGGTTCCGAGGTCGAACTGGCCATGAAGGCGCGCGAGGCGCTGGCCCAGACCGGTGTCGGCGCGCGCGTGGTCTCGATGCCGTGCTGCGATGTGTTCGATCGCCAGCCACCGGCCTGGCGCAACGAGGTATTGCCTGCCAATGTCCCGCGCGTGGCGATCGAGGCTGGCGTGACCGACGGCTGGCGCAAGTACGTCGGTCTCGAGGGTGCGGTGGTCGGCCTCGACACCTTTGGCGAGTCGGCCCCGGCCGGCGCGCTGTTCAAGCATTTCGGCTTCACCGTGGAAAACGTGGTGGCCACTGCGCGCACCTTGCTCACACACCACATCCAGCAAGAGGACTGAACCCAATGGCGATCCGCGTCGCGATCAATGGCTATGGCCGCATCGGCCGCAATGTTCTGAGGGCGCTCTACGAATCGGGGCGCACCGACGTGCAGATCGTTGCCATAAACGACCTCGGCGATGCCGCCACCAATGCTCACCTGACGCAGTACGACACCGCGCACGGTCGCTTCCCCGGCATGGTGCAGGCTGGTGAGGGCGAGATGCTGGTCAATGGCGAGCGCATCGCCTGTTATGCCGAGCGCGATCCCACCAAGCTGCCGTGGGGCGACCTCGGCATCGATGTGGTGATGGAGTGCACCGGCATCTTCCGCACCAAAGCCAAGTGCCAGCCGCACCTCGACGCCGGCGCCCACAAGGTCATCATCTCGGCCCCGGCTGACAAGAACGAGGCCGATGCGACCATTGTCTTCGGGGTCAACCACGACACCCTGCGCGCCAGCCACACCGTCATCTCCAACGCCAGCTGCACCACCAACTGCCTGGCGCCGGTGGCCGCGCCACTGCACCGCGAGATCGGCATCGTCAACGGCCTGATGACCACCGTGCACGCCTACACCAACGACCAAGTGCTGTCCGACGTCTACCACTCCGACCTCTACCGCGCCCGCGCCGCCGCACACAACATGATCCCGACCAAGATGGCGTTCGAGGACCTGCTTCTTGAGCTTAAAGTGCTCTCCAATTGACACGGGGAGCTGTGGACTTTCAATAATCTGTGTAGCCGCGAGATAAATTGGCCTTCCTTGAGTCGCAAGGTGGCAAAGCGGGATATACAAACTTTCCAAGTGGGCCGTGAGTAACACGATCCCGCTGTGCTTGCTAGGCGGCTGTAGGGTAAGGTCGTTCGAGTCTCGCAAAGATTCACTGGCACACGCTTCGCGCCAAGTTACAAAGCA
>RFSW01000174.1 GCA_009923755.1 Betaproteobacteria bacterium
CGCTCGTGCTCAGGCGCGTAGTAGTCGGTGGTCTTGTAGAGAAAGTCGGCACTTTCCGAGAGCACCAGAAAGCCATGTGCAAACCCCGGCGGAATCCACATCTGCCGAAAGTTCTCGCCGCTCAGCTCTGCGCCCACCCACTGGCCGAAGGTTGGGCTGCTGCGGCGCAGGTCCACCGCGACATCGAACACGGCGCCGTGGCTCACCCGCACCAGTTTTCCCTGAGGGTGACGAATCTGATAGTGCAGACCACGCAGCACGCCTTTGGACGAGCGCGAGTGGTTGTCCTGCACGAAGGCCACGTCCAGCCCGGTGACGCCATGGAAGGTCTGCGCGTTCCAGCTCTCCAGAAAGAAGCCGCGGGCGTCACCATGCACCCGCGGCTCGAGAATGAGCACGTCGGGGATGCGGGTACGGATGACCTCCATCTCAGCGCGGCTCCACGTCAATGCACCTCACTTCAAAACACCCGCTCGGTCAGAATCTGCTTGAGGTACTGCCCGTAGCCATTCTTGAGCAACGGCTGCGCCAGCGCCTCGAGGTCGGGATCGGTGATCCAACCTTGGCGCCAGGCGATCTCCTCGGGGCAGGAGATCTTGAGTCCTTGGCGCTTCTCCAGCGTCTGGATGAACTGACTGGCCTCGATCAGGCTGTCGTGGGTGCCGGTATCAAGCCAGGCATCGCCACGGCCTAGGGTCTGCACATCCAGCTGGCCACGCTCAAGGTAGAGCCGGTTGAGGTCGGTGATCTCAAGTTCGCCGCGGGGGCTGGGCTGCAGCGCGCGAGCGCGCTCGACCACCTGCTCGTCGTAGAAATAAAGCCCGGTGACGGCGTAGCGGCTCTTTGGCGCTTTGGGCTTCTCCTCCAAGCTCACCGCGCGCCCCTGGGCATCGAACTCGACCACGCCGTAGCGCTCCGGGTCGGTGACCGGATACGCGAAGACAGTGGCACCTGTTGTCCGCGCGTCGGCTGCCTCCAAGCGGCGCTGCAGGTCGTGTCCGTAGAACACGTTATCCCCCAGCACCAAGGCGCTCGGGCCAGCGCCCACGAAATCCGCGCCAATGATGAAGGCCTGCGCCAGACCGTCCGGGCTGGGTTGCACCGCGTAACGGATGTCCATGCCCCACTGCTTGCCGTCGCCCAGCAGTTGCTCGAACCGCGGCGTGTCCTGAGGCGTGCTGATGATTAGCACCTCACGCATGCCACCCAGCATCAGCGTGCTGAGCGGGTAGTAGATCATCGGTTTGTCGTAGACCGGCAACAGCTGCTTGGATAGCGCCAACGTGGCCGGGTGCAGCCGGGTGCCAGCGCCCCCGGCGAGGATGATGCCTTTGCGTCCTGTGTTGCTCATGCCGGTGCGGGCTCGCTGCAGGAAGTCTTGGTGGGTCAGGCTCAGGTGGCGGAACGGCCACACAGTTCGGCCCTGGCGTCCAGCCACGCATCAACAGCATCGCGCCAACCAGGACGGGCAAAACCAAACATGGCGTCGAGTTTGGCACAGTCGAG
>RFSW01000175.1 GCA_009923755.1 Betaproteobacteria bacterium
CCTCGACTTCCTGCCGCTCGGCCGCGAACTGGTGACGGTGCGCTGCGACATCGCGCTACCGATGGCGCTGGAAGACCTCGCTGCGCAGCCGCCTCACACCGATGACCTGCGAGACATCTACAGCCGCTACGAGATGCGCAGCGCACTGGCTGCGCTCGATGGCGGCGCCAAGGCCGCCGATGCTTCGGCGCTGGCCGGCGAAGGGGGCGGCGCGGCAAGCCTGTTGGGGCGGGGTGCGGTTCCAGTGCGCGGCGCAGGTGCGAACGGTGCCGACCCCGGTGCCTTCGCCGGCGAGCGCGCCATGCCGGCGCAGCGCGCGCCGGTTGCGGCTTACGAGACCGTCCTCACGCCAGCGCAGCTCGACAACTGGCTCACCCGCATCGGCCGCGACCAGCCGGTCGCGTTCGATACCGAGACCACCAGTCTCGACCCCATGACCGCCAAGCTGGTCGGCATTTCGCTCTGCACCGAGGCGGGCCACGCCTGCTACATCCCGCTGGCGCACCGTTACCCGGGCGCACCGGACCAGTTGCCCTTTGACGACACACTCGCCAGGCTCAAGGCCTGGCTCGAGTCCGACCATCCCAAGATCGGTCAGAACCTGAAATACGACCGCCACGTGTTGGCAAATCACGGCATCGCACTGGGTGGCGTAGTAGGCGATACCCTGCTGCAGTCCTATGTGCTGGAAAGCCACCTGCGCCACGATTTGGAATCGCTGGCGCGCCGGCACTTGGACTCGGAGTCCATGAGCTACGAGTCGATCTGCGGCAAGGGCGCTTCCCAGATCACTTTTGATCAGGTCGATCTGGACACTGCCACCAAGTACTCCGCCGAGGACGCCGACCTCACCCTGCAAGTCCATAACCATCTGGCGCCACAGGTCGAGAGCGACTCGGGCCTCGCCCGCATCTACCGCGACATCGAGTTGCCGCTGTCGCAGGTGCTGTTCGAGATGGAACGCGTCGGCGTGCTGGTCGATCCGGCGCTGCTGATGACACAGTCAGACGAACTCGGGCGCGGCATGGCGGCCCTCGAGCAGCAGGCCTACGAGGCGGCCGGCCAGCCCTTCAACCTGGGCAGCCCCAAGCAGATCCGCGAGATTCTGTTCGACCGCCAGCAATTGCCGGTCATCAAGAAAACCCCGTCCGGCGAGCCGAGTACCGACGAGGACGTGCTTCAACAGTTGGCGCTGAGTTACCCGCTGCCCAAGCTCATCCTCGAGCACCGCAGCTTGTCCAAGCTCAAGAGCACCTACACCGACAAGTTGCCACGCATGATCAACCCGGCCACCGGCCGGGTGCATACCAGCTTCGGTCAGGCCACGGCGGTGACCGGGCGCTTGTCCTCAAGCGAGCCTAATCTGCAGAACATCCCGGTACGCACTGCCGAGGGCCGTCGCATCAGAGAGGCCTTCATCGCGCCGCCGGGGCACGTGCTGGTGAGCGCTGACTACTCGCAAATCGAGCTTCGCATCATGGCGCACGTCTCGCA
>RFSW01000176.1 GCA_009923755.1 Betaproteobacteria bacterium
GACCGCCGATCGGCGGTCTTTTTGCGTGGGTGGGCCTCGTCGAGAGGGCCCGGACCCCAAAGGGCGCCGACTCAGGTGTTACTGGCGAGCAGGTCTCCGCGCCAGCGCGCCTCCAGCCACTTCT
This sequence comes from Betaproteobacteria bacterium, assembly GCA_009923755.1. Taxonomy (GTDB): domain Bacteria; phylum Pseudomonadota; class Gammaproteobacteria; order Burkholderiales; family UBA3065; genus UBA3065. The sequence goes on from RFSW01000176.1 coordinate 125, forward strand.
TGATGCGCGAAGCATCGCCGATGCGGGTGTACTTGCCGTCGCCGTCCAGCAAAACAATGACTACCGGTCGCGCGGCGATGCGAGCGTGCATCACCAGGCAGCGGCCAGCTTCGCGAATGTAGCCGGTCTTCGAGATGCCGATGTCCCAGTCGGGGCTGCGCACCAGGGCGTTTGTGTTGCGGAACTCGACATGCTTGCGGCCGAGGTCTGCCGAGTGCGAGCCGGTGGTCGAGAACTCGCGGATCGGCGCGTATTCGTGAGCGGCCTGAACCATGCGCACCAGGTCCATCGCGCTGGCGCGGTTGCCGCCGTGGAGCCCGGTGCTGTCCTCGAAGCGCGACTGCCGCATCCCGAGGGCAGCGGCTTTGACATTCATGGCGCGCACGAATGCCGTCATGCCTCCCGGGTAGTTGCGGCCCAGGGCGGCGGCGGCCCGGTTCTCTGAAGACATCAGCGCCAAACGGAGGAGCTCTTCACGCGTCAGTTCGGCGCCGACCGGCACGCGCGACGATGAGCCGCGCAGGTGGTCGACGTCGTCCCAGGTGATGGAGAGCTTCTCGTCCATCGGCAGCTTGGCATCCAGCACTACCATCGCCGTCATCAACTTGGTGATGGATGCGATTGGTTGCGAGTGGTCGTCGTTGCGGCTGAAGAGCGGCTGGCCACTGGTCTCGTCGTAGACCAAGACCGTGCGCGAGGAGACCGCCGGTGCGCCCTTGGCAGCCTCGGCATCACGCGCCTCGGCGCGAGGCGGTTCGATGGGGTTGGCGATGGCCGAGGCGGCAGCCGAGCGATCGACCCGGGCGACTTTGAGCGGGCGGCCGCTGTCTTTCTTGGCGTGGCTGCGCACCTTGACCGCTTGCTTGCGCTGCGATGCGGCTTTGGCGCGGGTCTTCTTGGTGACTGCGGGCTTGTCCTTGCGAGCGGCAGAGGCCTCCGGCGCAGGTGCCGCGAGACTCAGTGCAATAAAGGCCAATCCGGCGAGTCGCAGCAGCGGGGAACGGCGTCGCGCAGGTCCGGTCCCGCGGTCACGCAAGGCCAGCCAGCTGATTCGGTGTCGCATGCCATCCCCAAAGACGCTCGATACAGCATTCAAAATTACTGACTTACAGGCATAACATCAAGAAAAATCTTCAGCTTGATCGACGCCTGCGGCTGAATCTGCCACGGCCGGCCCGGAGGCAGATTCGCTTTGCTGCCGTTCCCACATCGCGGCATAGGTACCCCCGGCAGCAAGCAGGCCGGCGTGAGCACCGCGCTCAACGATGCGGCCATTCTCCAGCACAAGAATCTCGTCGGCATCGACAATGGTGGACAGCCGATGGGCGATC
>RFSW01000177.1 GCA_009923755.1 Betaproteobacteria bacterium
TGTGTATAAGAGACAGGTGTCATTGCGTGGTCTCCGCAAGGCTGGTGGTCATTGCACGGGCTCCTTGAGTGCCACCGGGGCGAGCTCGACCGACTGCTGCGCGTCGGCAACCCAGACCTGACCGTCCTGCACCGTCACCTGCACCGCCATGTTGCGCGCGGCACAGGCGGCGAGTTGGCGACTCAGCTCTTGGGGCACTTCGAACACACGGAGGTTGGCCAGCCGCGCCAAGGTCTCGCGGTTCTGTTGCCACCATACGCTGACGCCGCGGCCACCATAGGCATAGAGCACCACCTCGCGGGCGCGGCCGGCGGCGCGGCGCAGGAGGCGTTCATCAGGTAGGCCGACCTCGACCCACAGTTGCAGGTTGCCAGCCAGGTCGTGCTGCCAGACCGCCGCTTCGTCGTCGGACGAGATGCCGCGGCCGAAGGCCAGCCCCTCGCCGATGTGCAGGGCAAAGGCGAGCAGGCGCACCATGAGCCGTTCTTCGGTCTCGGAAGGATGCAGTGCGAGCTGCAGCGTCTGCGATTCGAACACGCCACGGTCGAGGTCGCTGACCTGTAAGTCGGCTTTGTAGACGGTGGAGCGCAGGGCCATGCGCGATGGTAGCCGGCCAAGCGCCAGCCGTGGCGGACTCACCCGCGCGTTTGGCCATCGCGCGGACTCGGGTGTCGCCTGCGCGCCACCCTCAGTCTTGCGTCGGCGCCCCCGCCAAGCTCGGCGCCAGCGACCCGGCTACTGCCTCCGGCGGCTGCAGGCGTTGGGCCGCCAACAGGCTCTGCCCGACGCGCGCGCTGAAGGCGTCTGACGACACCATCACGTTGCGATGCTTGCTGATGTACGCCGGCAGGGGTTGCTCTACGGGATTGGCGCGGTAGCTGGCGATCCCCACCACAGTCCAGCGTCGCTCGATCAGCTCGAACAGGGGCCCACCCGATGCACCCCGTTCAAAGGCGCAGTCCACCCCGATGATCGGAAACACCGGGCCGAAATCCCAGGCGTGACAACCGCGTTCGAAGGTCACGCCACCGAGCGGGCGGCGTGATTGCGGGTAGCCGGCGAACAGCAGCTCACCGTAGCCGTGCAGCGCTTTTTCGCCAGCACCGGCGATGTCCGCGTAACCGACCTCGCGGCCGAGACAGTCGTCGAGTCGCAGCAGCGCCCAATCTTCCGACTGCCCGCGCAGCGACCAGCGGCTGAACTCTCCCCAAGCCACCGGGCGGGCCAGCGTGCTGCGGCGGAAGGTCCCGGGCTTCTGCGGGTCGGGATCGAGCATAAAACGCGAGACCACCCGGCCGGACGGCTTGTGTAGGCCACCGTCGCGACGGAAGAAGGTCGAGTGGTAGGCGCTGAGGATGTGGCATTCTCCGACCAGAACGGCACTGCCGGTCTGGAACTGCTCAGAGTCGCTGTGCAGCTGACCGAC
>RFSW01000178.1 GCA_009923755.1 Betaproteobacteria bacterium
CCGCCGCACCTCGATCACCGGTGCGCCGTGTTGGAGGCGCAAAGCCTGTGCCGCGCGACCCGCTGCCACGCCCGCTCGGCAGCCGATCAGACGGCTCTCGTGCGGCTCCGCGCCACCATCGGCCGCGCGCAGGCGCAAAAAACGCGTCGAATTGCGATCCTCGGCGTGCGTTGCGACGAAGGTGCCGCGACCCTGCCGGCGCATCAACAGGTTGTCGGTGGCGAGTTCATCGATGGCCTTGCGCACCGTGCCCTGGCTCACGCCAAACCGGGTCGCCAGCTCTGCCTCGCTGGGGATCATCTGGCCGGGCTTCCACTCGCCGCTCGCGAGACTGCCGACCAACAAGGCCTTGATCTGCCCGTAGAGCGGCTGGTAGCTGGGGATGGCGGCGACACGATCGTTCATGACTTTGAATCTAGCACCCGGACCCGCGACCGTCCACGTACTGATATCTTATATAAGACATAAGTATGCACGCCGGGCCGGGTATGGCACACTCGTTGCTGCACCGCACACCGCCCGGCGCACCCGCGTCGGCCATCCCAGTCAACGACCTGCTGCCGCCGCGATGACGACCCATCCCAATTCGCCTGATATCGTCCTCTTTCCCGACGAAAAACCCCTGCCCATCCTGCCTGCTGCTGAGCATTACGCCGGGTCCGAAAAGCTCATGCTCAAGTCCTTTGCGCTGCAAGACGAGCTCGGCCCGGTGTTCGATGTCACCTGCGACTGCGAGGACGGCGCCGCGGCCGGCACCGAGAAGCAGCACGCCCAGCTGGTGGCGCGCATGATCAATTCCGAGCACAACCACTTTGATCGTGCCGGCACCCGCATTCACGACTTCCAGCATCCCAGCTTCACCGACGACATCGACATCCTGATCGGCGAGGCCGGCGAGCGCATCGCCTACATCACGCTGCCCAAGTCGCCCAACTACGCCATGGCGCTGGCAGCAGTCGAGTACATCCAGAAGCGCACGCAAGCGATGGGCGTCAAGCGCACCATCCCGCTGCACCTGATGATTGAGTCGCCCACGGCGGTGCACGATGTCTGGACGCCCTGCCCGGCTGCGAGGTGATCGACTTCGGCCTGATGGACTTCGTGTCGAGCTACCAGGGCGCCATCCCGTCCACCGGCATGCAGAGCCCGATGCAGTTCACCCACCCGCTGATCGTGCGTGCCAAGGGTGCGATCGGCACGGCCGCCGCTGCGCACGGCGTGATCGCCTCGCACAACGTCACGCGCGATGTGAAGAACCCGGCCACCGCCGGCAGCGACGCGCGCCGCGCCAAGGAAGAGTTCGGTTTCCTGCGCATGTGGTCGATCCACCCATCGCAGATCCTGCCGATCGTCGAGGCGATGCGCCCCGATCCTGCCGACGTCGCCGACTCCTCCGCCATCCTGCTGCTG
>RFSW01000179.1 GCA_009923755.1 Betaproteobacteria bacterium
GATCTGGCGCGTGATCTGGCTGCGGCAGTCGTTCTTGTCGCTGCCGGTGTCGGTGAACAACTGGCCCACGAAGCGGCCATTCAGGTAGATCGTCACGAACTCGCTTGGCAGTGAGAAGTCGCCCCGCACGGTCACCGCAAGCACCGGGTCACTCAGCGTGAAAGGCGGCGCGAACAGGTCCGCTGTCTGGGGACTGGTGTGGCCAATCGGGCCAAGTTGCGCGCTCTGCACCGCATAGGGCAGGTTCACGCCTTGCTGGTACCTGTCGATCACCGTGTTGGTGTCGCAGTCCTCTTCCCAGCCGCGTGTGACATCGCAACTGTCGGGGACGAGGTTTGCGTTCAGGTCAGGAACGGTGCCGTTAGCCACCGTGGTGCTGTCGAGCACGCCGTCGGCGTCGCAGTCGCCTTCAAAGAGGGCGTAGGTGTAGGCAATGCCGCATGCGACCTGCTGCGTGACGCCGGTCAGGTTGCTGGGGGTGTTGATCTTGCCGGCGTTGTTGTCGCCCCATCCGACGAGCGTGCCGTCGTTCTTGAGGGCGTAGGTGTGGGCTCCGCCGCAAGCGACCTGCGTGACGCCGGTGGCATTGCTGGGTGTGTTGATCTGGCCGTAGCCGTTCCAGCCCCATCCACCAACCAAGTCCACCTGCCTCCCCGCCACATCACATGAGTCGATCACGCCGTTGCCATTGCAATCAATGCCCGGATCATCGATCAACTCGTACGCATCGATGCTGCCATTGCGGTTGCAGTCAATGCTCGGATCGCTCAGGCAATCCAGCACATCCAGCACGCCGTTGCGGTCGCGATCAAGCGCCGGATTGTCGCGGCAATCGCAGAAATCCAGGTTGCCGTTGCGGTTGTAGTCAAGGTTCTTGTTCTCTGCGATCTGGCGCACATCCAGCCGGGCGTCGTTGTCGCAGTCGCCACCCGGGCCAATGCCCAGGTACGCAAGTCGCACGCTCATGGTGCCACCGGGGCACTCAGCTGCGGTCACGGCGGGGCTTGGCAGCAGCGTGACCGCCATCTGGCCGCCCGCTGCAAACGCGTTGAAGGTGGCCATGGGCAGCGTGATGGTGGCGGTGTTGTCGCCCGCGCTGCAGTTGCGGCCGCCGGTCTCGAACACGCGACCAAGCGTGGTCACGATGCCACCCGCGCCATCGCTCACGCGCACGGTCAGGAACTCGTTGGTTGCGTCAAAGTCGCCGGTGGCGGTGATCGTCAGCGGCACATCGGCGTCGGTGGGCACCAGATTGGTGAAGGTGAACGATTGCGGTGCGCTGGCGGTGGGCACGCCCAGGTTGCCGCTGTTGCGCGCGTACTCGATAGCGCCCTGGCAGGTGTCCGGTTGGCCGTTGCCGTCAAGGTCGTACATGCCGCCGAATGCGATGTCATCAGCGTCGTGCGTGC
>RFSW01000180.1 GCA_009923755.1 Betaproteobacteria bacterium
AGCCGCAGTTATGGCATCCAGGTGGCGCAACTGGCCGGCGTGCCGGCGGCGGTGCTGCGCGAGGCGCGGCAGCGGCTCAAGGCGCTGGAGGCGATGGCTGGCGGCGGATCGCACAGCGCCCAGGGCAGCCTGTTCGGTGGAGGGGCCCCGGAGTACGACGAAGGCGCGCACGGCGGGTCACACTTGGACAGTGTCAGTGAACAAAATGGAGGATGCGTTGACTCAGGTTCGGGTGCTACACGTGTACTGGACCGTCTGCGCGAGGCCGATGCCGACGCACTGAGCCCGCGCGATGCGCTGGCGCTCATCTATCAACTCAAAAAGGACCTTGGCGAATGAACCGACTGACACGCAGCACGCTGGGCCTGCTGGCGATCCCGGCGCTGTTGGCAAGCGCCGATGCGCTGGCTGCCTGCCGCGTCACCCAACTCTCCGGGGAGTACCTCTACTCGACCACACTGCGCGCCAACAACGGCGAGTTCTTTTGCCACGGCGCCGGCGCGATGACGGTAACTGGTACCAGCACCATGTCATTTGTCGACCTTGACAAGTGCTCGGGCGAAGCCAACCGGACAGTGCAGACCTCGACCGGGACCTACACCTTTGATCAGGCGCGCTGCATCATGAGTTTTCGCACCACCGACCCGGAAAGCGGTAGCGAGATCCTCTCGACCGTCTTCTTCGACTCGCGCGGGGTCAAGTTCCGCGGTGTGCTTGGCACCAACCTGATGGGCGTCAGCGGCAGTATCGAGGGCGAGCGACGCTGAGCCGTCAAGCCTGCGGACGGAATAGCGGCACGCCATAATCCCTCTGTGGAAACGCGCGACCAGACCGTCTGGTACCCCAGCATCACAATCGGCTACAGCGACTCAGAGGACCGCCTCTGGGTGCGCTTGAGCGCCGACGGGGCCGAGGCCATGCTGTGGATGACGCGCCGCTTGGTGGCCGGCTTGCTGCACTCGGGCTTTGACATGCTCGGCGGCGGCAAGGCGACGGCTGCGCTCACCGAACGTCACCATGAGGTGATGGCACAGGCCAGCGGGGAGCCGCGCACCGAGGCACCCCCGCGCGCGGCTGGCAACGCCACCGTTCAGCAACTGGGGCTGTTGCACTCGGTGGACATCTCGGTCGACGAGAACCGTATGTCACTGGCCTTCCGCGGCAATGGCCAACCTGCCGGATTCGCCTGCGACAAGGTGCAGGCGCACAAACTGCTGCAGGCTCTGTGGGATCGCCAAAGTGGTGCCGGGTGGGGCCTCGATGCGCCCTGGGCACTGCCGGCCCACGCTGCGGTGTTGGGCGAGCCCTGACCGGGAACGGGCGTCGGGCGTGCGTGGCGCGTTGCGACACTAGGCCAGTGCGAGCCGGATCGCCTCGACCACCAGTGGCTC
>RFSW01000019.1 GCA_009923755.1 Betaproteobacteria bacterium
CACCACCCTCCGAGCCACTGCCCTCGACACCGCCGCCGGCGACGCCACGCCCCCCTGTCGCCAGCGCGCCGGGCGCTTCTGCGAGCGACGCTTCGTCGATCCGGGTCAGCGTGGGCAAGGTCGACCAGCTCATCAACCTGGTCGGCGAACTGGTCATCAACCAGGCCATGCTGGCCGAGACTGCCTCCAAGGTCGATCCGGTGTTGTATGAGCGGCTCACCGACGGCATCGCCCAGCTCGAGCGCAACACGCGCAACCTGCAGGAATCGGTGATGTCGATGCGGATGATGCCGGTCAGCTCGGTGTTCAGCCGTTTCCCGCGCGTGGTTCGTGACATCTCGCAGCGCCTCGGCAAAGACATCGAGCTGCGCTTTGTCGGCGAGAACACCGAGATCGACCGCGGCGTCATCGAGAAGATCGCCGATCCGCTCACGCACCTGGTCCGCAACAGCCTTGACCACGGCATCGAGACCCCGGACGTTCGCACTGCGGCCGGTAAGCCGCCGACCGGGGTGCTGACGCTGAGCGCGAGCCACCAGGGTGCCAACATCGTCATCGAGGTGGCGGATGACGGCGCCGGCCTGCGCCGCGACAAGATTCTCGGCAAGGCACGAGAGCGCGGGCTCTCCGCCGGCGATGGCATGAGCGATGCAGAGGTTTGGCAGCTGATCTTCGAGCCGGGCTTCTCCACCGCCGAGCAGGTCACCGATGTCTCCGGGCGCGGTGTCGGCATGGATGTGGTGCGCCGCAACATCACCGAGCTCGGCGGCCGCATCGACATCGACTCGCGCGCCGGCGCGGGCACCCGCATCACCATCCGCCTGCCACTCACGCTAGCCATCCTTGATGGCCTCTCGGTGGCGCTGGGCGACGAGACCTACATCATCCCGCTGGCCTACATCGTCGAGTCATTGCAACCGCAGGCGGCCGATATCAGCACGGTCGGCGGCGAGCACCACGTGGTGCAGGTGCGCCGCGAGTATCTGCCGGTCCTGCCGCTGGCCGATGTGGTCGGCGGCACCCCCCGGGCCAGCCGCTTCGAGAACGGTATCTTTGTCATTCTGGAGGCTGACGCCACCAAGATCGCCCTGTTCATCGACGAACTGGTGGGCGAGAACCAGGTGGTGATCAAGAGTCTCGAGTCCAACTACGCAAAGGTCACCGGCATCTCCGGCGCCACCATTCTCGGTGACGGCCGGGTCGCCCTGATCCTTGACGTGGCGTCGCTGGTGCGACGCTGCAACCAAGCCCAAAGGAGTGCCGCATGAGCGATGCCGCCATCGCTGTGTCCCGCGCCGACGCGCAGGCTTCAGCTGCCAGCCAGGAGTATCTGACCTTTCGTCTGGGTGAGGAGGAATACGGCATCGACATCCTCCGGGTTCAAGAGATCCGTGGCTACGACCCGGTGACCCGCATCGCCAATGCACCGGATTTCGTCAAAGGTGTGATCAACCTGCGCGGCAACATCGTGCCGATCATCGACATGCGCATCCGGCTCCAACTCGGCGCGGTCGCCTACGACGCGATGACTGTGGTCATCATTCTTACCGTGGGCGGGCGCGTGGTGGGTATGGTGGTGGACAGCGTCTCCGATGTGCTGGCTTTGCAAGCCGAACAGGTGCGCGCGGCGCCGGAGTTCGGCGGTGCCTTCGATACACGCTACATCACCGGCTTGGGCGCGCTGGAGGATCGCATGCTGATCCTTATCGATATTGAAGCCCTGATCCGCGAAGACATCATGAGCATCGCTGCGGCAGCCTGACGCACGGCGACACCCATTCATCCACCGCTGTCATCGAAAACCCTCAAGTTCAACCACGTCAAAGGGCCCCACGCATGGAAACCCTCCGCAAGACCCGCCTCTGGCAGCGCTTTGTCCTGCTTGGCGTCATCGCCACCATCATGTGTCTGGTGCCCTTGGTTAAGCTGGTCATCATCAAGCAGGCGGAGCTGGGCGTGGCCAAGGCCGAACTGGCTGGCCTCGATCCATTGGTGGCGACCATGGAGCTGCAAAAGCTGCTGCAGCAGCACCGTGACGCCGCCGAAGCCGCGGGCGTGGCCGCCGCTGAAGGGCCGCCTGCACCGGCCGAGATCAGCCGGCAGGCTGGCGAGGTCGACAAGGCACTCGCGGCCTTGAAGAGTCGGTTCGTCGAGCAGGGCTACCCGCTGTCGGCCAAGTCGCTCGACGCGGTGACGCAGAGCTGGGGCCCCCTCCGCGACCAGACCCGATCCGGCGAACTCAAGGGCGAGCCGATGCTGACGGCGCACCGCGAGGTCATCGCCAGCACCAGCAACGTCATGGACCACGTGGCGGACGAGTCGACCCTGTCGCTCGATCCGGTCGCCGAGTCCTACTACCTGATGACGGCGCTCATCGACCACGCCCCGCGGCTCGCCGAGGCTTTGGAGCGCTTGCGTATCCGAGTCAGGCTGATCGAGTCTGCCGGCCACGAAAAGTCGGATTACGACCGCCAGGTGGTGATGGTCCTGGTTGAACGGGCCACCTACCTCGAGGGCCGGCGTGCCGCTCAGGTGACCAAGGCCATCACCTTGCGGCCGGAGCTCAAGGCCGGTTTGGCGACGACTCTGGAGGACCATGCGCGGGCGTTCACCAGCGCCGCCACCGCTCGTCTGCTCGAGGGGCGGGAGACGAGCGACGACCTTGTTGCTGTTGGCAGCGCCGCAGTGCGCGACGAGTACCGCTCAATCGATGAGATTGCAGCGGTTTTGCGCCAATTACTGAGCGAGCGGGTCGCTGCGATCGGGGAGCAGATCGTCGAATTGCTGCTCATCGTCGCCGGGCTGGGTGTGGGTGCGATTGTATTGGGGCTCGCCATCACCCGTTCGGTGACACGTCCGCTTGACCGTGCGGTCGCCGCTGCGGCGGCGGTCGGCGAGGGCAACCTTGAGTATGCGATCGTGGATGACGGGCGTGATGAGGCCGCTGAGTTGCTCAAACGCCTGCAGGGTATGCAGGAGCAGTTGCGTCAGCGGCGCCGCGACGACGAGGTGCGGTTGGCTGAGGTGCAGGCGGCGAGCGAACGTGACCGTCAGGTGGCTGCTCAGGTGAGCGAGGCGGTGGGTAAGGCCGCTGCCAACGACCTCACCTGGCGCATCGACCTGAGCGATAAGGAGGGCATGCACGCCGAGCTTTGCCGTGGCGTCAACGACATCCTCGAGTCGATGGCGCTGGTGGTTGCGCAGGTCAAGGAGGCCACCGAGACCATGAACACGGCGTCGCGCGAGATCGCGTCGGGCAACTCCGACCTTAGCGCACGCACCGAAGAGCAGGCGTCGAGCCTGCAGGAGACCGCCGCGAGCATGGAGCAGCTCAACAGTGCCGTGCGCCAGAACTCGGACGCGGCGCGGCAGGCGAGCCAACTGGCGGTCGGCGCAGTCGAGATCGCCGGGCGCGGCGGATCGGTGATGACCGAGGTGGTGCAGACCATGCGTGGCATCAGCGAGTCCTCCGGCAAGATCGCCGACATCATCTCGGTGATCGACGGCATCGCCTTCCAGACCAATATCCTTGCCCTCAACGCTGCGGTGGAGGCTGCGCGTGCGGGTGAGCAGGGTCGTGGGTTCGCGGTGGTCGCCTCGGAGGTTCGCGCGCTGGCTCAACGCTCGGCTGCCGCGGCCAAGGAGATCAAGGTGCTCATTACCGATTCCTCGGACAAGGTCACCGGCGGTTCGCGTCTGGTCGATCAGGCGGGCGCCACCATGCGCGAGATCGAGGCCTCGGTGCGCCATGTCACCGAATTGATGGCCGAGATCGCGACGGCATCGGCGGAGCAGAGCGCGGGTATCCAGCAGGTCAGCGAGGCTGTTTCGCAGATGGACGACATGACCCAACAGAACGCCGCGCTGGTGGAAGAGGCCGCTGCCGCTGCCGAATCGCTGCAAGGTCAGGCTGAGGGCCTCTACCGGTCGGTCAGCCGGTTCCGCGTCGATGCGTCGGGAGGGTCGGGTGCTGCGCCAGCCGCGCACGCCGCGTCGTACCGCGCACCGCCGCCGCCGTCAGCTCGCACCAGTGCAGCAGCGCCGCAGAGGACCGCCGCGGCCATCGCGCCTGTGCCCTCCGAAGGCGATTGGGAGGCTTTCTGAGGTGCTCATACCGTAAGGCACAGTGGGCGCGCTGCGGGGTAGTGGCATCGTGAGCGAGCCGCCCAGCACCGCCAGTTTGCTCGAGGCGGTGCGGCCACTGCAGCGGGATTTCGTCTACAGCCCCGGCGATTTCGAACGCATCACCCGGCTGATCTACCGGCGCGCCGGCATCGCCTTGGCGGCATCTAAGCGCGACATGGTCTACAACCGGCTGTCGCGGCGGTTGCGGGCGCTCAAGTTGGGGCGTTTCGACCTTTACCTCGACCAGCTCGAGGCCGACCCGCGGCATCCCGAGTGGCAGCATTTCGTCAATGCCTTGACCACCAACACCACCTCGTTTTTCCGCGAGGGGCATCACTTTCCGGTGTTGGCCGAACTGGTACGCGCGCGAGCGGCCACCCACGCACCTGCCATCTGGTGTGCTGCCGCGTCGACGGGCGAGGAGCCCTACTCGATCGCGATGACGGTGGCCGAGGCACTCGGTTCTCAGGCGTCACGCGCGCGCATCTTTGCCAGCGACCTCGATACCGAGGTGCTCGAGATCGCGGCGGCGGGTGTTTATCCGAACGAGCGCGTCGAGCGCATGGACCCGCAACGCCTGCAGCGGCACTTCTTTAGAGGGCGCGGTACGCAGGCCGGCAATGTGCGCGTGAAGCCCGAGTTGCAGCGCATGATTGAATTCGCGCAGGTCAATCTGCTCGACACCCATCTGCCGGTCAAGGGGCCGTTCGACGCGATCTTCTGCCGCAATGTATTGATTTACTTCGACCGTGCCACGCAAGCGCAGGTGGTAAAGCGCTTTGCGCCGCTGTTGCGCCCGAATGGCCTGCTGTTCATCGGCCACTCCGAGAGCCTGTTCCATGTGAGTGATGTGTTTCGCTTGCAAGGGCAGACGGTGTACTCGCTGGTGAACGAGGGCTGAGGCGATGTCCGAGCCACACCGCGCGACCTTGCGCTACCGCGAACGTGCCTTCGACACCCCGGCGGTCAAGATCCTCCCCGGCGAGTTCTTTGTCACCCGCGAGGACATCGCGCTCACCACCACGCTCGGGTCGTGTATCGCTGCGTGCATCCACGACCCGGTGGCTGGGGTCGGCGGCATGAACCACTTTATGTTGCCGGACTCCACAGCCGAGCCGGGAGGAGCGATCGTGTCTTCTTCGGCACGCTATGGTGTGTTCGCCATGGAGTTGCTGTTAAATCAGCTTTACGCGGCTGGTGCCAGTCGTCGTCGGCTGCAGGCGCGGGTGTTCGGTGGCGCCCACGTGTTGCCGGGTGTCAGCGTGTCTCATGTCGGTCAGCGCAACGCTGAGTTTGTCCGAGAGTTTCTGCAGCGCGAAGCGATCGAGCTGGTCGGCCATCGGCTGGCCGGCACCGAGGCTTTGCGCGTGTGTTTTTTTCCGGCCAGCGGCAAGACCTGGGTCAAGGCGCTGTCGGTGACCGATCTGGGTGGCGTCGCCCGGCAAGAGGCCGAGCACGCGCGGCGCATCCGGCGTCAGCCCGCCGGTGGCGATGTTGAATTGTTTTGAGCATGGGGAGAGAAGCGATGCAGCCGTTCAGTAGGGACCGACCGATCCGCGTGATCATCGTCGACGACTCGGCGGTGGTGCGCTCGGTCCTCGCCGAGTTGATCAATGCCGAGCCGGATATGCAGGTGGTTGCCGTGGCAGCCGACGCGTTTGTCGCGCGCGAGGCGATCCGCCTCCATGACCCCGACGTCATCACGCTCGATGTCGAGATGCCGGGTATGGACGGGCTCGACTTCCTCGAGAAGCTGATGCGACTGCGGCCGACGCCGGTGGTGATGATTTCGACCCTGACCGAGCGCGGGTCCGAAGCGGCGCTGCGCGCCCTCGAGCTCGGTGCCATCGACTTCGTGGCCAAGCCCAAGGCCGACGTCGCTCAGTCGATGGGTGCTTACGCGGCCGAGATCGCAGTGAAGCTGCGTACGGCCTCGCAGGCGCGTCTGCTCAACCGGCGCCGCAGCACGCCGGCCGGGACCGAAGCGGGGGGCGCGACGAGGATGCGCAAGCCGCCGCACCCGGATCAGGTCATCGCCATCGGCGCGTCCACCGGTGGCACCGAGGCGATCAAGGACATCCTGATCCGGATGCCGGTCGACTGTCCGCCCATCGTTGTCACCCAACATATGCCGGAGGGCTTCACCCGCATGTTCGCTGCGCGCCTCGATCGCGAATGCCGCATCAATGTGCGTGAGGCGCAGCACGACGACCGTTTGCAGCCCGGCACTGCGTTCATTGCGCCAGGCCACCGGCATCTGCTGGTGCGCAAGCGGGTCAATGGCTACATCTGCCAGTTGTCTGATGCCGAGCCGGTGAGCCGGCACCGTCCTTCGGTGGATGTGCTGTTCGATTCGGTCGCGAAGCAGGTCGGCGGCAGTGCGCTGGGCGTGATCCTCACCGGTATGGGCCGCGACGGCGCCAACGGTATGGCCGATATGAAGCGCGCCGGGGCCTACAACATCGCGCAGGACGAGCAGAGTTGCGTGGTGTTCGGCATGCCACGAGAGGCGATCAACGCCGGTGGCGTGGACGCGGTGCTGCCGCTCGACCGTATTTTTGATCACCTGATGGAGCGCCTTGACGGCTGATGCGGGCGCTGCGTCAATCGTCACGATTCCTGTCTAGAATCGCGCAAGCGGCTTGAGGCATGCCGGTTGCCAAGGCCGTATCCCGAGATTCCGGCGGCAGAGGAAGACATGACAGAGCAGGGTAAGGACGCATTCGCCGGGCACGGTTTCGACTACGACCTCATCGTCATCGGCTCCGGCCCGTCTGGGCAGCGTGCTGCTATTCAAGCCGCCAAGCTTGGCAAGAAGGTCGCGGTGCTCGAGCGCGCGCGCTCAATCGGTGGCGTTTGCGTACACACCGGCACCATTCCCTCGAAGACCTTCCGTGAGGCGGTGATGCACCTCTCGGGCTTCCGCGAGCGCGGCATCTATGGCGCCTCCTACCGCGTCAAGCACGACATCTCCATCGAGGACCTGCTGCAGCGGGTGAATCACGTCGTCGCCAACGAGGTTGACGTGATCCGCAGCCAGATGTCGCGTAACCGCGTTGAGCTGCTGGAGGGTTCGGCGCGCTTTGTCGACTCGCACACGGTCGAGCTTAGTTCACCCGGTGGCTCGGGCACGCGGCAGATCAGCGCGGCGCGTATCGTCATCGCCTGCGGGACGGAAGCGGGTCGCGATGATCACATCCCCTTCGACGGCCAGCGCATCTTTACCAGCGATGACGTCCTTGGCCTCAAGTTTTTGCCGCGTTCGATGATCGTGGTGGGGGCCGGCGTCATCGGCGTCGAGTACGCCACCATGTTCGCCGCGCTCGGAGTGCGCGTCACCATCGTCGACAAGCGGCCGGTGCTGCTGCCCTTCCTCGACCACGAGGTGTCGACCGCGCTGACCTACATCGCCCAGCAGCACAATGTGCTGATGCGGCTGGGCGAGGAGGTGGCTGGCATCGAGCTGCTGACCGACGCCAGCAAGCCGGTGGAGGTGTGCCTCAAGAGTGGCAAGGTGCTGCACGCCGAGGCGGCGCTGTACTCCATCGGCCGTGTCGGCGCCACCACCCGTCTCGAGTTGCAGAACGCCGGTGTCGCGGTGGATGACCGCAACCGGGTGCCGGTGAACCACAATTTCCAGAGCAATGTCGAGCACATCTATGCGGTGGGCGACGTCATCGGTTTCCCGTCGCTGGCCTCGACCTCCTACGAACAAGGGCGGGCGGCCGCACGTCACGCCTTCGGCCTGCTCACCGAGGACGCTGATGCCAGCATCCGGCTGTTCCCGTATGGCATCTATACCGTCCCCGAGATCTCGACCATCGGCAGGAGCGAGGACGAGCTGACGAAAGCCGGTACGCCCTACGAGATCGGCAAGGCCTATTACAGGGAGATCGCACGCGGGCAGATCCTCGGTGACCGCACCGGGCTGCTCAAGCTGATCTTCAACCCTGAGGACAAGAAGCTGCTGGGCGTGCACATCATTGGCGAGCAAGCCAGCGAGTTGGTGCACATCGGCCAGGCGGTGATGGCGCTCAGTGGCACCATCGACTATTTCGTGGACGCGGTGTTCAACTTCCCGACTTTAGGCGAGTGCTACAAGACCGCGGCGCTGGATGGGCTGAACCGGATGTCTTATTGAGTCGGGTCCGGTCGCCGTCTTGAAAGGTTAAGGCTGGCTAGCCGGCGGTAGTCTTGGGTTGCCGTACGGCCCGGTGAGCCAGCGGGTCGATGACCACCGGGGCCTCGCCGGGCAGGTGCACCACCAGGTCCAGTCTGCCGCCCACGCTCTCCACGTAGTGACGCAAGGTCGATAGCAGCATGTCGCCGCGGCGCTCGAGACGCGAGATGGTGTCCTGACCCACGCCCATGGTCGCGGCCACCTCGGCTTGCGTCTTGCCGGCCGTTCGGCGCAGGGCATAGAGCTCGATGAGCGTTTGGGTGTGGGCTGCGATCGCGGTTTGTTCTTCGATCGGCAGCGAGTCAATGATTTCTGCCAGGGTTCTGCCCATGGGCCCAGTCTCCTTACTTTGATCCCGCCAACGCCGCGAGATGAGCCTCGTATCGCGAATCGGCCTGAGCAATAAGGCGCTTGTAAAAGTGGCGCTGACCCTTGCCGCGTTTGTCGCCCGCCACCAAAAGGATGGCTCTGCGCAGCGGGTCGAATGCGAATGCCACCCGCCATGCGCCGCCTTCCCAAGAGAAGCGGAGTTCCTTCATGTTTGCGTGTCTCGATCCATCGAGCGTGTCCACCAAGGGCCTGCCGAGTTCAGGGCCGAACATGGAGATCGCGCTCGCGTGTGACAGAAGCGTGATCCTGAGCGAGCTCGGCATTGCCATCAACTCGACATCGAACTTCTCGTGCAGCTCTACAGCCCATGCGGTCGGGAGAGAATGCATTTAACACCATATGGCGTCAAGGCCATATGCCGGCAAATTCGGGCTTTTAGTCTCCTTGAGCGTCTGATCTCGCGCATCGTCCAAGCGGCCGACGCGAAGGCGCTATCCGGCCTGGCCAGCCGTTGCTGAACTGCGCGGACACCCGGGCGGTGGCTGTCACCCCAGCGCGTCCAGTCGCTCCAGCACGCGTTCGCGGCCGAGCACCGCCAGCACTGCGTCGATCGATGGGGTGCTGGTGGTGCCGCACACCAGCACCCGCAAGGGCATGGCTACTTTGGGCATCTTGAGGCCGTGCGCGGTGGCCGTATCCTTGATCAGCGGCCCGATGGTTTCTGCATTCCAGTCAGCAACTTGAAGCGCACTCTTGAGTGTGATTAGAGCCGGGCGTGCGTCGTCGGTGACGTGCTGGGCCAGCAGGTCGGCCGGGGGCGTCGGCGTGGCATAAAAATAATGCGCCGCGTCGGCGATCTCGTTGAGCGTGACGCCGCGCTCGCGCAGCAAGTCAGCCACCCGCGCCACGTCGGGGCCGGCGTCCACGTTGAGCCCGGCCTTCTCCAGGCGCGGGCGCAGCAGTTCGCCCAATCGCGGCGCCGGGCAGGCCTTGATGTAGTGCTGGTTGAGCCAGTTGAGCTTCTCCGGGTCGAAGCGCGCCGGCGAGCGGCTGATGTGGCCGAGGTCGAACCACTCGACCATCTGCTGCAGGCTGAACAGCTCGTCGTCGCCGTGACTCCAGCCCAGTCGCGCCAGGTAGTTGAGCAGCGCCTCCGGCAGATAGCCGTCCTCCTCGTACTGCAGCACGCTTACCGCGCCGTGGCGCTTGGACAGCCGCTCGCCGTCGTGGCCGAGGATCATCGGCACGTGAGCGTAGTCCGGCACGGGAGCGCCGATGGCGCGCAGCAGGTTGATCTGTCGCGGCGTGTTGTTGACGTGGTCATCGCCGCGGATGACCTGCGTGATGCCCATATCCCAGTCGTCGATCACTACGCCGAAGTTGTAGGTCGGCACGCCGTCGGCGCGCAGGATAACGAGATCGTCGAGCTCCTCGTTGGAGACGCTGATCACGCCCTTGACCAGATCGTTCCAGCTGACGTCGGCGTGGTCCGGGTTGCGGAAGCGGATGACCGGTTCCACGCCCGCCGGCGGCGTCTTGCCAGCGGCGTTCTCCGGGCGCCAGCGGCCGTCGTAACGCGGTTTGAGCCCGCCAGCGCGTTGCGCCTCGCGCATGGCGTCGAGGTCGTCTTTGCTCGCGTAGCACGGGTACGCCAACCCACGGCCGATGAGGTCGTCGGCGACCTCCTTGTAGCGCGCCAGGCGGTCCATCTGGAACACCGGGCCTTCGTCCCAGTCGAGGCCCAGCCATTTCATGCCATCAAGGATGGCATCGACCGAGGCTTGCGTGCTGCGCTCGCGGTCGGTGTCCTCGATGCGCAGGACGAATCCGCCGCCCTTCTGCCGGGCGTAGGCCCAGCTGAACAGGGCCGTGCGGGCACCGCCGATGTGCAGATAGCCGGTGGGCGAGGGGGCGAAACGGGTCTTGGTCATGGTCACAGGCACAGAGATCGGGGGCGTGGTGGGTCAGAACAGGCGGGTTGGGCTGCGAAACAGCCGGCCGCTGGAATACAACCCGCGCGGACGTCGCGAGAGGCCGGATTCTATAGGCCTCAGCGCTTGCCGGCTCCAGTCCCGCGCAATCGACGGTGCGCAGCCTATTTCGGCAACAGGGGCTTGAGCGCCGGCCACACCGTCTCCAGCAACAGCGGCTGGGCCTCGGCCGTCGGGTGCAGGCCGTCGGCCTGGACGAGCTCCGGCCGCAGCGCGACCTTCTCCAAGAAGAAGCGCACCACCGGCACCTTGGCCTCACCAGCCACCGCGTCGAAGGCGTGGTAGAAGCCCTCGCCGTATTGCGGCCCGTAGTTGGGCGGGATGCGCATACCGAGCACCAGCACCTTGGCGCCAGCCGCCTTGCTCAGCCGGATCATCTGCCGCAGGTTGTCGCGCATGGCATCCAGTGACTGCCCGCGCAGGCCGTCGTTGGCACCGAGCTCGATCACCACCACGGCTGGCCTGAACCGCGCCAGTTCTGCCGGCAGGCGGGTGACGCCGCCCTGCGTGGTCTCGCCACTGATGCTGGCGTTGACCACCTGCACCGGCGAGCCGTCCTTCTGCAGCCGCTGCGCCAGCAGCCGCACCCAGCCCTGCTGGAGCGGAATGCCAAAGGCCGCTGACAGGCTGTCGCCCATCACCAGGACCACCGGCGCCGGCTTGGCCGGCGCGCCGCCACCTGCCGCCACACCGGTATCCTTGCCGGCCCACGCAACGCTCGCCGCGGCCGGGAGTCCAAGCCACAGGCAGCACACCCACAACAGCCATCCAGGCAGCAGACGCTTCATGATCCTCCAGACAGTCGGGCTCGGCCGCGAAGTCGCCATGGGCGACCAGCCGCTGGTCATTCTTGACGACATCAACCTCGCAATCAACGCCGGTGAGTCGGTGGCCATCACCGGGCCGTCGGGCAGCGGCAAGTCGACCCTGCTCGGACTGCTCGCCGGGCTCGACGTGCCCAGCCGCGGCGAGGTCTGGCTCGACGGCCAGTCGCTCTTCAGATTGACCGAGGAGGGCAGGGCGGCGCTGCGCGCCCGCGCGGTGGGATTCGTCTTCCAAAACTTCCAGCTGCTGCCGGGCCTCACTGCACTGGAGAACGTCGCCTTGCCGCTCGAACTGGCCGGTCGCTCGGATGCCATGGCCCGCGCCGGGCACTGGCTCGGCCTGGTCGGGCTCGATGCACGCCGCCGCCACTACCCGCTGCAGCTCTCCGGCGGCGAGCAGCAGCGCGTCGCGCTGGCGCGCGCCTTTGCCGGCGAACCACGGGTGCTATTCGCCGACGAGCCGACCGGTAACCTCGACGCCGCCACCGGCGCGGCGGTCATCGACCAGCTGTTCGAACTCAATGCCGAGGCCGGCACCACGCTCATACTGGTGACGCACGATGCCGTCCTGGCCGGCCGCTGCGCGCGCCGCATCGGGCTGTCTGGAGGGCGCCTGGCTTGAACCTGCTGGCGCTGGCCTGGCGGGGCCTGATGCGGCAGTGGCGCAGCGGCGAGTTGCTGCTGGCCATGCTCGCGCTGGCGCTCGCGGTGGCGGCGATGACCGCCATCGGCGTGGTGGCGCAGCGTGTCGACGACAATTTGCGGCAGAAGGCCGGGCAATTGCTCGGCGCCGATCTCGTCATCAGTGGCGACCGCAGCCTGCCCGCCGAGTGGCCGCTGCAGGCGCGCGCTGCCGGCCTCGAGGTCACCGGCGTCAGCGCCTTCGTGAGCATGGTCAGCGTCGGCGAGCAGAGCCAGCTCAGCGACGTTCGCGCCGTCGACGGGCCCTTTCCGCTGCGCGGCGAGCAGGCCACCGGCGAGGCGCCCGCACCCGGTGAGGTGTGGATCGACGCCAGCCTGGCGCGTCGCCTCGAGCTGCAGGCCGGCGACGCACTCGGCCTCGGTTACAGCACCCTGCGCGTCGGCCGGGTGCTGGCGGCGCGTGGCGACTCCGCCTTCGAGGTGTTCAGCGTCGCGCCGCGGCTGGTCATGCACCGCGCCGACCTGCCGGCCACCGGGCTCATCGCGCCGGGCAGCCGCGTCACCTGGCGCTTGCTGCTGGCTGGCCCGCCGGCCGCCATCGATCGCGTGCGCGCTGCGCTCGAGCCGCAGCTTCAGCGCGGTCAGCGCATTCAGGGCCTGCAGGATGCGCGGCCGGAGATCCGCAACACGCTGCAGCGCGCCCACCAGTTCCTCGCCCTCACCGCCATGGCCAGCGTGGTGCTGGCGGCCGTCGCGCTGGTACTGGCGGCGCGGCAATACGTGCGTCGCCGCGTCGAGGAGACCGCGCTAATGCGCAGCTGGGGTGTCGCCTCGCGTCAGATCGTGGCGCTGCACGCAACCCAGCTGCTGATGGCGGGGGCTCTCGCTGGCGTGGTCGGCATGGCCCTTGGCTTCGGCCTGCAGCAGCTGCTTGCCGACCGCCTCTCGGCCTTTGTCGGCGAGAGCCTGCCGCCGCCATCCTTCGCGCCGGCGCTGGCGGCTCTGGCCAGTGGCCTGCTGCTGCTCCTCGCCACCGCGGCGCCGCCCCTGCTGCGTCTGCGCGGCGTGTCGCCGCTGCGCGTGCTGCGCGACGACCTGCCGGCGCTCGGGCTGGGCGGCTGGGCCACGCTGGCGCTCACCCTCGTCGTCACCGCCGCTCTGCTGGTCTGGCAGGCCGGTGAATGGCGTCTCGGGCTGTTCTCGCTGGCTGGCTTCCTCGCTACGCTCGCGCTGGCGGGGCTGGCCGGCGCTGCGCTGTTGCCACTCGCCCGGCTGGCCCGCGCCGCCACACCGGCCCGCGCCGGCAGCGGCTGGCGCCTCGGGCTGGCCGCCATCACTCGCCGCTGGCGCGACACCCTGCTGCAGGTCATGGTGCTGGCCATCGGCATCACCGCGCTGCTGCTGCTCACCGTGGTGCGCGACCAGCTGCTCGGCGCTTGGCAGGCCACCATCCCGCCCGATGCGCCCAACCGTTTCGTCATCAACCTCACACCCGAGCAGGTGCCGCAGCTGCAGCAGTTGTTCGTCGAGCGCGGCCGCCCGGCGCCGGCCGCCTACCCGATGGTGCGTGGCCGTCTGCTCGCCATCAACGGCACGTCGATCGACCCCGCCCGCTATGCCGACGAGAACACGCGGCGGCTGGTCGAGCGCGAGTTCAACCTGAGCTTCCAGCGTGACCTCGACCAGCAGGACAACCGCGTCGTCGACGGCCGCTGGTGGCGCAGCGACGAGCTCGAGCAGCCGCTGGTCTCGGTCGAGCAGGGCATCGCCGTGAAGCTCGGCCTGCGCGTCGGCGACCGGCTGCGCTACGCCCTTGGCGGGCGCGAGGTCGAGGTCACCGTGCAGTCGATCCGCACCGTGCGCTGGGACTCCTTCGGCGTCAATTTCTTTGTCGTCGCCACGCCGGGTGTGCTGGCCGGCGAGCCCGCCACCTGGGTATCGAGCTTCTTCATCCCGCCCGACCAGCCGCAATTCGAGACCGCGCTGGTGCGCGCGCTGCCCAACGCCACGGTGGTCAACGTCGGCGAGCTGCTGGAGCGCATCCGCGCGCTGGTCGAGCGTCTCGCCAGCGCAGTGAGCCTGATCGCCTCGCTCACCTTGGTCGCCGGCGTGCTGGTGGTGGCCGCGTCGCTGCTGCTCTCGCAACAGGAACGGCAGCGCGAGGGCGCCATCCTGCGTGCGCTGGGCGCTACGCGGTCGCAATTGCATGGCGCCTTGCTGTGCGAGTTCACGCTGGTCGGCGCCATCGCCGGGTTGGTGGCGGCGGCGGGTGCGCTCGGCGCCGGCTGGCTGGTGGCCGTCAAAGTGCTTGACGTGCCGGCGCGCTTATCACTGGCGCCCGTGCTGTGGGCCTTGCTACTGGGCATCGGGCTCGCACTGGCCGGCGCCGCCTGGCTGCTGCGCAGCGTTGTCAACCGCCCGCCGATGGCAGCATTGCGCTAGCCATTGCGTTAGATTGCGTTCATGTCTGAATCCACGACCACGCTTTACGACCTGATCGGCAGCGACGCCGGCGTCCATGCGCTGGTCGAGCGCTTTTACCAGGTGATGGACGAGGACACGGCCTTCGCCCGCATCCGTCACCTGCACCCGGCCGATCTGGCGCAAAGCAAGGAGAAGCTCTACCTGTTCCTGTCCGGTTGGATGGGCGGGCCACCGCTCTACGTCGAGAAGTACGGCCACCCCATGCTGCGCCGCCGCCACATGCCATTCCCCATCGGCTCGGAGGAGCGCGACCAGTGGATGGTCTGCATGACGCGCGCGCTGCAGGACAGTCCTCTGACGCCCGATCTGCGCGAGCGCCTCATCGCTGCCTTCTTCAACACCGCCGACTTCATGCGTAATCGCGAGGAGCCAGGCGTGCCCGAACCTGGTTTCGCACCCGTCACCGGCACCCCGGCATCAAGCGGCGGCCGCGATCCAAGCCGCCTCGACCCTCAGGAGACGCCATGATCGCTGCCTTCAATCAGGCGCCTGCCGCCGCCCGCATCCTCGCGCTCGGCGGTCTCATCCCGTTCTGGGCGCTGGCCCTCGCACCACGCTTCGGCATCAACCCGCCGCAGCTGCAAACGGCATTGATCGGCTATGCCGCAGTCATCCTGAGCTTTGTCGGCGCGCTGCACTGGGGACTGGCGGTCGCTCGCGACAACACCGATCGCCCTCTGCCAGCGTGGCGCAGCTACGGCTACTCGGTGGTGCCGGCGCTGGTGGCCTGGGTCGCGCTGCTGCTGCCGTACCGCGATGCGCTCACGCTGCTCAGCTTGTCGTTTATCGGTGCCATGTTGCTTGATCAGCGTTGGCTGTCCGGCTGCGGGCTGCCGGTGTGGTTCGTGCCCCTGCGAACCCTCATCAGTGTGTTGGTGATCATCGCCCTTTATATCGCCCAGCTCTCGGCTTGACCGATACAATGGGATGTTGATTTCGCAGGCTTGATCCCTCAGGCGCCCGAGCGCCTTTTTTTGTTGGTGGCCAGCCCTTTCGGCGGCCCCTACGACCACACCCAGATGCAAGAGCTGATCCGCAACTTCTCCATCATCGCCCACATCGATCACGGCAAGAGCACGCTGGCCGATCGCTTCATTCAGCAGTGCGGCGGGCTTGCCGACCGCGAGATGGAGGCGCAGGTGCTCGATTCGATGGACCTCGAGCGCGAGCGCGGCATCACCATCAAGGCGCAGACCGCGGCGCTGACCTACACCGCACGCGACGGTAAGACCTACCGCCTAAACCTGATCGATACCCCGGGCCACGTCGACTTCTCCTACGAAGTCAGCCGCTCGTTGGCCGCCTGCGAGGGCGCGCTGCTGGTGGTCGATGCCAGCCAGGGCGTCGAGGCGCAGACGGTGGCCAATTGCTACACCGCCATCGAGCAGGGTGTGGAGGTGCTGACCGTTCTCAACAAGATCGACCTGCCCTCGGCCGAGCCCGATCGCGTCATCGCCGAGGTCGAGGACATCATCGGCATCCCCGCGTCTGATGCTGTGCGCTGCTCGGCCAAGACCGGGCTCGGCATCGATGATGTGCTGGAGGCGGTGGTGCGTCACGTGCCGCCACCGGGCGGGGATGCGTCGGCACCACTGAAGGCGTTGGTGATCGACTCGTGGTTCGATGCCTATGTCGGCGTGGTCATGCTGGTGCGGGTGATGGATGGCAGGGTGCGTCCCAAGGACCGCATCCGCCTGATGGCGGCTGGTGCCGACTATGGCTGCGAGCAGGTGGGTGTGTTCACGCCCAAGAGCCTGCCACGCGAGAGCCTGTCGGCGGGGGAGGTCGGCTTCATCATTGCTGGCATCAAGGAACTCAAGCACGCCAAGGTTGGTGACACCATCACCCTGGCAGCCGACCCGGCTGGCGAGCCGCTGGAGGGCTTCAAGGAGATCCAGCCGCAGGTGTTCGCCGGGCTGTATCCGGTCGAGTCGCACGACTACGATTCGCTGCGCGACGCGCTCACCAAATTGCAACTCAACGACGCCAGTCTCAAATTCGAGCCGGAGACCTCGCAGGCGCTGGGCTTCGGCTTTCGCTGTGGTTTTCTCGGTCTGCTTCACCTCGACATCATCCAAGAGCGTCTCGAGCGCGAGTTCGACCAGGATCTGATCACCACTGCGCCGACCGTGGAATACGAAGTGGTGATGAAGGATGGCTCGACCCTCATCGTCGAGAATCCGTCCAAGTTGCCGGAGACCACCAAGGTGGTGGAGATCCGCGAGCCGATCATCACCGCCACCATCCTGGTGCCCGACGAGTACCTCGGCAACGTCATCACGCTGTGCAACCTCAAGCGCGGTGCGCAGCTCGACATGCGCTACTTGGGGCGTCAGGTGATGCTCAAGTACGACCTGCCGCTCAACGAAGTGGTGATGGACTTCTTTGACAAGCTCAAAAGCACCTCGCGCGGCTACGCATCGCTGGATTACGAGTTCAAAGAGTTTCGCCCGGCTGACTTGATCAAGCTGGACATCCTCGTCAACAGCGAGAAGGTCGACGCGCTATCGCTGATCGTCCACCGTGCCTCGAGCCAGTACCGTGGCCGCGAGTTGGCGTCGAAGATGCGCGAGCTGATTCCGCGCCAGATGTTCGACATCGCGGTACAGGCCGCCATCGGCAGTCACATCATCGCCCGCGAGACGATCAAGGCCCTGCGCAAGAACGTGCTGGCCAAGTGTTACGGTGGCGACGTGTCGCGCAAACGCAAACTGCTGGAGAAGCAGAAGGCGGGCAAGAAGCGCATGAAGCAGGTCGGCAATGTCGAGATTCCTCAAGAAGCGTTTCTCGCAATCTTACAAGTAGATAGCAAATGAACTTCGCGCTGATTCTATTCTCGCTACTGGTGCTCTGCACAGTCGTGTGGGCGCTCGACAAGCTGTTCTTCCGGCACATGCGGCAAGAGGGTCAGAGTGAGCCGTGGTGGATCGAGTACCCCAAGAGCTTTCTGCCGGTGATCTTCGCCGTGTTCGTGCTGCGCAGTTTTCTGTTCGAGCCGTTCCGCATCCCTTCGGGTTCGATGATCCCGAGTCTGCTGGTGGGCGATTTCATCCTGGTCAACAAGTTTGCGTATGGCATCCGGCTGCCGATCATCAACCAGAAGATGATCGACGTCGGTGAGCCGCAGCGCGGCGACGTGATGGTGTTCCGCTACCCGGAGGACACTCGAATCGACTACATCAAGCGCATCGTCGGTGTGCCGGGCGATACGGTGGCGTATCGCGACAAGCGTCTCAGCATCAATGGCGTCGATGTGCCGATGCGGGAGAAGGGTGAGTACATCGACATCGACGCGGGCGCCGATTTCATCGCATCGCAGCGTTTCGCCACCCGTACCGGCGAACACAGCCACGATGTGCTGGTGCGCTCGCAACAACCCACCCTGCTGCTCAGCCAGGTGCGCCAGTTTGAATTCTTCGGCCAGTGCCGGTATCGGCACGATGGCTTCGAATGCAAGGTGCCAGAGGGCCACTACTTCATGATGGGTGACAACCGGGACGCCTCGAGTGACAGCCGCTACTGGGGCTTTGTGCCGGACCGCAACATCGTCGGCAAGGCTTTTATGATCTGGTGGAATTTCGGGCATTTTGACCGCATCGGCCAGGCGGTCGACTGAGCCGGCCGACCCGCCTCGTCAGCCCGATGAGTGACCTCGCCAGCCTGCAGCAGCGACTCGGCCATGTGTTCGCCACCCCGGGCCTGTTGCAACGCGCCCTCACTCACCGCAGTTTTTCTGCCGCTCACAACGAGCGCCTGGAGTTTCTTGGCGACGCAGTGATCGACTGCGTGCTCTCGCCGCTGCTCATGGCGCGCCTGCCTGACGCGCCCGAAGGCGATCTGCACCGTGTACGCGCCGATCTGGTCTGCCAGGCGTCCTTGCACGCGCTGGCGGTAGATCTGGGCCTGCCCCGGTTGCTGCACATGGGGGCGGGTTTGGAGCGTGCCGGTGGTCGCGAGCAGGCGTCCTTGTTGGCTGACGCGCTGGAGGCGCTGGTCGGCGCGGTGCATCAGGATGGTGGCTATGCGGCGGCATGCGGCGTGGTCGAGCGGTTGTTTGCCGCACAACTGGCTGCACCGGATCTAGGCACCGTGCAAAAAGACGCCAAGACCGCGCTGCAGGAGTTGCTGCAGCGGCATCGTCAGCCGCCGCCGGAATACGCCGTGGTGAGCGCCGCGGGTGTGGCGCCGCAGCCTCAGGTGTTTACGGTGATGTGTCGGGTGTCGGCACACGACCTCGCCGGTATGGGTAGCGGACCGAGCCGACGCGCAGCCGAGCAGGCCGCCGCCGCGGTAGCCATGACCGAATTGCGCGACAAGACGGGGTGGACGTGAGCGGGGATGACTCGAGCGTGGCCATGGTGGGTGCAGCCGATGGCCGCTGCGGCTTTGTCGCCATCGTCGGCCGGCCGAATGTCGGCAAATCCACCCTGATGAACCGTCTGATCGGGCAGAAGGTGTCGATCACCTCGCGCAAGCCACAGACCACCCGCCACCGCATCACTGGCGTGCAGACGCGGCCGGATGCGCAATTCGTGTTTGTCGATACACCCGGTTTCCAGACACGCCACGGCGGCGCGCTCAACGCCACGCTCAATCGCACCGTCAAGACCGCGCTCGCTGAGGTCGATGCGGTGGTGTTTGTGGTCGAGGCCGGGCGCTTTGGCCCTGAGGATGAGCAGGTGCTGCGTTTGCTGCCGGTCGATCGGCCGGTGGTGCTGGCCATCAACAAGGTCGACCGCGTCCCCGACAAGGCCAGGCTGTTGCCGTTCGCGCAGGCCATGGCGGGGCGCTTCAGCTTTGCCGACATCGTGCCGGTGTCGGCGCAGCAGGGCACGCAGACCGACACCCTGCTCGATGTGCTGGCACCGCACCTGCCGCAGAGCGAGCCGATGTTCGGCCCCGATGACCTTACCGACCGCACATCGCGCTTCCTGGTGGCCGAGTTGCTGCGCGAGAAGGTGTTCCGTATGACCGGCGACGAGGTGCCTTATGGCACCACGGTGGTCATCGAGAAGTACGAGGAGGCCGACAACCTGGTGCGCGTGTACGCCGCCATTCTGGTCGACAAGCCGGCGCACAAGGGCATGCTGATCGGCCGTGGCGGTGAGCACCTCAAGCAGATCGCCTCGGTCGCCCGTGCCGACATGGAGAAGCTGCTCGGCTGCAAGGTGTTTCTCGAGGTCTGGGTCAAGGTGCGCAGCGGCTGGGCCGACGATGCTGGCGCGTTGCGCCAGCTCGGCTTCGAGTAGCCCGGCGATAGACCCGACGGCACGGCTCACGCCTCCACCACGCCTGCTCGCGCCCCGTCACGCTGCCATGGCCGAGACCTCCACCCGCCCGCCCCGCGCCACACCTGGTCAGCGCATCGATCAGGTCGAGGGCTATGTGCTGCACACCCTGCCGTTTCGCGAGACCAGCCTGCTGGTCGACGCCTTCACCGCCGAGCACGGCCGCGTCAGCCTGGCAGCGCGCGGGGCGCGACGACCGGCCTCGGCCTTGCGCGGGGTGCTGCTGCCATTTCAGCGCGTCAGCCTGAGCTGGTTCGGCAAGGGCGAGGTCAAGACGCTGCACGGCGCCGAATGGCTGGCGTTGACGCCCGGTCTTAGCGGTCGTGCGCTGATCTGCGGGTTCTACCTCAACGAACTGTTGGCCAGGTTGCTGCCTCGCGAGGATCCCCATCCGGGGGCATTCGCCGCCTACTGCTCGGCGCTTGCTGCACTGCCCATGGCTGAGCCGGTGGATGCGGTGTTGCGGAGCTTCGAACTGGCGCTGCTGAATGATCTCGGCTACGGACTCGAACTCACCTGTGAGGCGGGCGGTGGCGCGCCGGTGGATGCCGCAGCGGCCTACCGCTACGTGCCCGAGCACGGCTTGGTACGCTTTGAAGCGATGGCCCGGGGTGCGCGCGCGCACCGTGATGGTCCGGAGGCGGACCCGGGCGGCGGAGCGGTGCTGATCGCCGGCGCGACGCTGCTAGCCATGCAGGCTGGCAATTACGCCGATAGCGTCACCCGTCGCGAGGCACGGCGGCTGTTGCGCGCGGCGCTCGGGTACTACCTGGGCGACCGGCCGCTGGTGTCGCGCGACATGCTCACGCCGTTCCAGGCGTGAGGCCACCGATGGTGTACCCCCCGGCGACGAGTCATCCGCTGCCGGCAGGGCATGCGCTGTCGCGTCGCGCTACCATTGGGTACCGATCCAAGACCGCGCCATGACTGCTCACGCTCCGATCCGCCTCGGCGTCAACATCGACCACGTCGCCACGCTGCGCCAGGCGCGCGGCACCGTCTACCCGAGCCCGGTCGAAGCAGCGCTGCTCTGCGAGCAGGCCGGCGCCGACCTCATCACCCTGCACCTGCGCGAGGACCGGCGGCACATCCAGGACCACGACGTCTATACGCTGCGGCCGCTGCTGCAGACGCGCATGAACCTGGAGATGGCGCTCACCGAAGAGATGATCGGCATCGCCCTGGACGTGATGCCGCAGGATGTCTGTATCGTCCCTGAGCGGCGCGAAGAGCGCACCACCGAGGGCGGCCTCGAAGTGCTCGGGCAGCGCGAGCGGGTGAGCTCCGCGGTACGCCGTCTGGCCGATGCCGGCATCCGCGTCTCCCTGTTCATCGCCCCCGACCCGGCGCAGATCGCCGCCGCCGCCGAAGTCGGCGCGCCGGTGATCGAGATCCACACCGGCCACTACGCCGACACCCAGGGTGCGGAGCAGGCCGCCGAGCTGGCGCGCATCGTCCGCGCCACCGAATACGGATCCGCGTTGGGTCTGGTGGTCAACGCCGGTCACGGCCTCAACCTCGCCAATGTCGCGCCGATTGCCGCCATCGCGCAGATGGAGGAGCTCAATATCGGCCACGCCCTGATCGGCGATGCGGTGTTTGTCGGGCTCGACACCGCGGTGCGGCAGATGAAGGCGGCGATGCTGGCGGCGCGGGCGGGGCAGGGCGCGTGATCTACGGTATCGGTCAGGACGTGGTCGAGATCGAGCGCATGGAGCGCGCCTGGCAGCGTTTCGGCGCGCGTTTTGCCCGCCGCATCCTGGCCGGCTCGGAGTGGGCCGAGTTCGAGGCTGCCGCGCAGCCGCCGCGTTTTCTGGCCAAGCGCTTTGCCGCCAAGGAGGCCTTTGCCAAGGCGCTCGGCATCGGCATCCGCCCACCAGCCACGCTCGGCAACATCGCCATCGACCACGACGCGTTCGGTCGCCCCTCGCTCGCTCTGGCGCCCGAGCTCGAGGCCTTCCTCGTCGCCCGCGGCGTGACCTCGCACCATCTCAGCATCAGCGACGAGCGGACCATGGCCGTCTCGGTCTGCGTGCTGCAAAAGGCCGCATGAGTCGCCTTACTCAGCCCCTGGGCCCGCTGATGGCCGACGTTGCCGGCCTGCACCTCACCGTCGCCGAGGCCGAGCGCCTGTGCCACCCGCTGGTCGGTGGTGTGATCCTGTTTCGCCGTAACTACGAGAGCCCGCAACAGGTCGCCGCGCTGGTTGCCAGCATCCGCGCTTTGCGCGAGCCGGAGTTGTTGATCGCTGTTGACCACGAGGGCGGGCGCGTACAGCGCTTCCGTGAGGATTTCACCCACATCCCGCCAATGCGCAGCCTGGGCCTGCACTGGCAGCAGGACCCGGCCGCCGCCACTGCGCTGGCCTTCGACACCGGCGTGGTGCTGGCTGCCGAGCTGCGCGCGGTCGGCGTCGACCTCAGCTTTACACCCGTGCTCGATCTGGACTGGGGGCACTCGGAAATCATCGGTGACCGCAGTTTCGGCCGCGACCCGGCCTGCGTCACGGCGGTGGCCGGCGCCTTGATGCGCGGTCTCGCCGCGCGCGGCATGGGCAATTGCGGCAAGCACTTCCCCGGCCACGGTTGGGCGGTGGCCGACAGCCACCATGCACTGCCCGAGGACCCGCGCAGCTACGATGAACTGCTGGCCCACGACATCGCGCCCTTCGCGCGGCTGGTCGACCAGGGTCTGATGTCGGTGATGCCCGCGCACCTCCTCTACACCGCTGTCGACCCCTTGCCGGCCGGCTTCTCGCCGTTCTGGTTGCAAACCGTTCTGCGCGAGCGACTCGGTTTCGATGGCGCGGTGTTCAGCGACGATCTGTCGATGAAGGGCGCGCACGGCGTGGGCGACATCGTCGAGCGCGCCGACGCCGCTTACGGCGCCGGCTGCGACATGGTGCTGGTGTGCAACGACCCGGACAGCGTCGACCAGGTGCTCGACGGCTGGCGGCCGGAACTGCGCGCGATCTCCACGCGCCGCATCGCCGCCATGACGGCGCGCGGTTCGGCGCCCGATGCCGCTGGCCTGGCAGGCGACCTGCAGTACCAACTTGCGCTGGAGAGTCTGCAGCGCCTCGGCGGGGCGTCGTCGAGCTTCGCTGCCGGACCGGCGGTGGGCGAGGCGCCCTGAGCGCGCGGCGGGGGCCACATGCCATCTGCCAGCGCAATTGCGGCCCGTTCCACGGTGACGCCTGAGGGCGCGCTGCCGCACGGCCGCCCCGCCGCCGGCCGCGCTTTCGACCCCGGCTGCGCCGCCTGCCCGCGGCTGGCGGGCTTCCTTGCCGAACAGCGCGTGGCGCTGCCGGCGCACCACAATGCGCCGGTACCCGCTTTCGGCGATCCTTCCTCGCGCCTCTTGGTGGTCGGGCTTGCCCCCGGCCTGCATGGCGCCAATCGCACTGGCCGGCCGTTCACCGGTGACCACGCCGGCATCCTGCTCTACCAGACCCTGTTCGACCACGGTTTCGCCAGCGCGCCCGTATCGGACCACGCCGCTGACGGCCTCCGATTGCTCGACGCGCGCATCAGCAATGCGGTGCGCTGCGTGCCGCCGGAGAACAAGCCCGAGCCGGCGGAGGTGCGGCGCTGCAACGCCTATCTTGTGCATGATCTGGCGTCGCATCCCGCCGGTGGGGTGGTCATCGCGCTCGGCACCATCGCGCATCAGGCGGTGCTCGACGCGCTTGGTCTGCGCCGCGCGGCGTACGCCTTTGCCCATGGCGCGCAGCATGCCTTGCCGGACGGGCGACTGCTCATCGACAGCTACCACTGCAGCCGCTACAACACCTCCACCAAGCGCCTCACTGCGGAGATGTTCGCTGCGGTGTTTGCTGCCGCTCGGGCGCACTTGGGGCTTGTTCGATGACCGTCCGTTTCGAGCGATGCCCGGGCGCGACATCATGGACTGTCACGGTCTTGATGCCCCCTGCCGCGCACCCCTGACCTGATGCCGCGCACACGACCCCGCGATCCGTCCGGCGCCAAGCGCAGCTACACGCGCCTGCCGCGGCCCGATGACCCCGCTGCGACCGAGCCGACCAGCGGGGAGGGCGCGCCCACGCCGGCCACAACGCTGATCGCCCGGGACAGCGCTGCCGCCCTCGAGATGCAGGCGCGCATCGATCCGGCCACCGGCCTCGCCACGCTGCCCAACGATCCGGGCGTCTATCGCATGATCGCCGCCGATGGCAGCGTGCTGTACGTCGGTAAGGCGCGTGACCTCAGGAAGCGCGTCTCGACCTATTTCCAGAAGTCCGGCCATGGTCCGCGAATCGCCCGCATGGTCGAGCAGATTGTGGCGGTCGAGATCAGCGTGACGCGTTCCGAGAACGAGGCGCTGCTGCTCGAAAACAACCTCATAAAGGGTTTAAGTCCCAAGTACAACATATTGTTCCGTGACGATAAATCGTATCCCTACATCGTCCTGAGCCAGCACCGCTTCCCGCGCTTGGGGCGCGTCCGCGGCACCCCCGACCGGCGCCAGCGCTTCTTCGGACCGTTCGCCAGTGCTGGCGCGGTGCGCCAGAGCCTGCAACTGTTGCAGCGCGTGTTCCGCCTGCGCACCTGTACCGACAACGTCATGGCTCACCGCTCGCGGCCGTGTCTGCTCTACCAGATCAAGCGCTGCAGTGGCCCGTGCGTGGACTTCATCACGCCAGAGGACTATGCCGCCGATGCCGATGCCGCGGCGATGTTCCTCGAGGGCAAGGCCGACCAGGTGACGGCGCAGATCGAGGCGCGCATGGTGGCTGCCGCTGAGGCGACCGAGTACGAACAGGCGGCGGTGTTCCGCGACCAACTTTCGGCGCTGGCCAAGGTGCGCGCCCAGCAGGCCATGAGCCTCGAGGGCGGCAGCATCGGCGACGTCGATGTCATCGCGGTGGTGCAGGCCGGCGGCATGAGCGCCGTGTGTCTGGCGATGGTGCGCAACGGCCAGCACTTGGGCGACCGCGTCTACGTGCCGCAGCATGGCCAGGACGCGACGCCGGCCGAGGTGCTGTCGGCGTTTGCCGGCCAGCGTTACGGGGAAGGCGGGGTGCCCCCCGAGCTGGTGGTGAATGTCGCACCGGAGGCCGGCGAACTCGACTGGCTGGCGGCGCCAGCTGGCCGACCGGTGCGCATCGGCGCCCACCCGCGGGGCGATCGCCGTGTCTGGCTCAAGATGGCGGAGGAAGCCGCGCACCGCGAGTTGATCCTTAGGCTCGGCGACCGCGCCAACCAGAACCGCCGCCTGGCCGAGCTTGGCGAGTTCCTCGGGCTGGATGCGCCGCCGCGGCGTATCGAATGCTTCGACATCAGTCACACCATGGGCGAGGCGACAGTGGCCAGTTGCGTGGTCTACGAGGACGGTGCCATGCGCCCTGACCAGTACCGGCGCTACAACATCGCTGGTGCGGCGGCAGGCGACGACTATGGCGCCATGCGCGAGGCGCTCACACGGCGCCTCAAGAAGACGGCGGAGGGTGATGCGGTGTTGCCCGATCTGCTGCTGATCGATGGCGGCCGCGGGCAGCTCAACGTCGCCTGCGAGGTGCTGAACGAGCATGCGCTGAGTGATCTTGCCGTGATCGGTGTTGCCAAGGGTGTGGAGCGCAAGGCCGGCATGGAGCAGCTGGTGTTCCCGGACGAAGAGGCGCCACGCCGTCTGCCGGCCGACCATCCGGCACTGCACCTGATCCAGCAGGTGCGTGACGAGGCACACCGTTTCGCCATCACCGGCCACCGCGCGCGACGCGGTAAGGCGCGGCGCAGCAGTAGCCTCGAGGACATCGAGGGGGTCGGGCCAGCGCGACGACGCCAGTTGCTGGCCCATTTCGGCGGGCTGCGCGGCGTACAATCCGCCAGCATCGACGACATCGCCCGGGTGGAAGGCATCAGCCGGACGCTGGCCGAGCGCATCTACCGGGAACTCCACTGACCGTGGTCATGAATCTGCCGATCGCCATCACCTGGGTGCGCGTCGCCATCATCCCGGTGTTCATCGGGGTGTTTCACGTCAGCACCGGGCTGCGCGCCCATCAGATCGACGCGTTTGCCGCGGGGCTGTTTCTGCTTGCGGCCATGAGCGACTGGCTGGATGGCTGGCTGGCGCGTCGATTGGGCCAGACCTCTGCTTTCGGCGCCTTTCTCGACCCGGTGGCCGACAAGCTGGTGGTGGCGGCTGCGCTGGTCGAACTGGTAGCCCTGCAGCGCATCCCGACCTGGATCGCAGTGGTCATCATCGGCCGTGAGATTGCCGTCTCGGCCTTGCGCGAATGGATGGCCACCCTTGGCCGCCGGCAGCACGTGGCGGTGAATTGGCTGGGTAAAGCCAAGACCGTGGCACAGATGACGGCCATCCTGCTGCTGCTCTACAACAAGCCGCTGGCGGGCGTCGATCTGCCTGGCCTGGGTGCGGGGCTCGCATGGCTCGCTGCAGCGCTGACCATCATCTCGATGCTGCTCTATTTGCGCGCCGCGATGCGCGCCGGTGTTTGATTCGCGACGCGGCAGGGGGCGGCGGGTGCGCGTGGTGAGGCCCTTGCGGTGGGTGCCGGCCGGGGTCGCGAAGCGGTCACACCGCTCGACGTTTGACTGCTCCGAATGGTGCCCCTACAATGCCGCTCTTCTCGATGCGGGAATAGCTCAGCTGGTAGAGCGCAACCTTGCCAAGGTTGAGGTCGCGAGTTCGAACCTCGTTTCCCGCTCCAAACACCGTAAGGGGAAGCGCTCGCTTCCCCTTTTTGCGAGGGCCGGCGCAACAGCGGCCCGTGCGGTAGCGCGCAGGGCTTGCCCGGCCGCAACAGACATGGCGCGATAGCAAAGCGGTTATGCAGCGGATTGCAAATCCGTCCAGGGCGGTTCGACTCCGCCTCGCGCCTC
>RFSW01000181.1 GCA_009923755.1 Betaproteobacteria bacterium
GATCGGCTACGGCGCGCTGCGATTCGCCTCGACGCTGTTCGGCGAGATCCGCGACGCGGTGTTCGCCAAAGTGACGCAGCGTGCGATCCGCCGCGTGGCTCTGCGCGTATTTCGGCATCTCCACGGGCTGTCGCTCAAGTTTCACCTGGAGCGGCAGACCGGCGGCGTCTCTCGGGATATCGAACGTGGCACCCGAGGCATCTCGTTCCTGCTGCAGTTCATGGTGTTCAACATCCTGCCCACACTGGTCGAGATCGGTCTGGTGGCGGGCTATCTGTTCTGGAACTACGAATGGCGCTTCGGTGCGGTGACGGTGGCCACACTGGCCGTCTACATCACCTTCACCCTGCTCATCACTGAATGGCGCATGGTGTTCCGCCGCACCATGAACGACATGGATTCGAACGCCAACACCCGCGCCATCGACTCCCTGCTCAACTTCGAGACGGTCAAGACCTTCGGCAACGAGGACTGGGAGGCGCGTCGCTACGACGACAGCCTGACGCGCTGGGAGACTGCCGCCGTGCGCAACCAGACCTCCCTGGCTACGCTCAACGCCGGACAAGCGCTCATCATCGGCGCTGGCGTCACCGGTCTCATGTTGCTCGCTGCCGACGGCGTGGTGCAAGGCTCCTTGACGCTGGGCGATCTGGTCTTGGTCAACGCCTTCCTGCTGCAGCTCTACCTTCCGCTCAACTTCCTCGGCTTCGTCTACCGCGAGATCAAGAATGCGCTGGCCGACATGGAACGCATGTTCGACCTGCTGCGGCAGCACCCGGATGTGGCCGATGCGCCTGTGGCGCAGCCCCTACGGGTGGCCGGCGGACGCATCGAGTTCGACGCCGTGAGTTTTGCCTACGACCCGCGGCGGCCGGTGCTGCACGAGGTGAGCTTTGTCATCGAGCCGGGGCAGAAGGTGGCGGTGGTCGGACCGTCAGGCTCAGGCAAGACGACGCTCTCCCGTCTGCTCTTTCGTTTCTACGATGTTGGCGGCGGCAGCATCCGTATCGACGGCCAGGACATCCGTCAGGTGACGCAGCAGAGCTTGCGCGCCAGCATCGGGGTGGTGCCACAGGACACCGTGCTGTTCAACGACACCATCGGCTACAACATCGCCTATGGCGATCCGGAGGCGCCCGAAGACAAGGTGGTCGAGGCGGCGCGCGCAGCCCACATCGACGGCTTCATTGCCAGCCTGCCGGACGGGTACCAGACGCGCGTGGGCGAGCGCGGCCTGAAGCTCTCCGGCGGCGAGAAGCAGCGGGTCGCCATCGCTCGCGCCCTGCTCAAAGATCCGCGCATCATGCTCTTTGACGAGGCCACCTCTGCGCTCGACTCAGCCACTGAGGCCGCGATCCAGCAAGAGCTGGCACGCGTGG
>RFSW01000182.1 GCA_009923755.1 Betaproteobacteria bacterium
GGCAGGAGGAAAGAGCCTGCGTCTGGCAGGTCGAGTGGGGCTGCTAAGGGTTCGCGAAGGGGCTGCCAGCCTCAGGCCATGCACTCGACTGCCAGTACTCCCTGCAATGTGGCTGCCCGCGCCGCGAAGCGGCGGTCGAACGTCACCATGCCGCTTGTGTGAGCGCTTCGCACAAGGTGCAGGGCATCGGCGAAGTCGAGGCCGCTGGCGAGCATCTGCACTGCTTGAAGCACTCGCGCCCGGTCTTCCACGACCCAGTGCTCCACCCCCAGCAAAGCGTGCAGAACCTGGCCGACGTCTGGTGGATGCAGGCGATAAAAGCCGCGTAATACCCATTCCAGCTCCAAAACTACGGTCACCGGGATGAAGCAGCGTTTGGCCAGAGCCTCGACAGCCGCCGGCCGCTGGCGCGCAGACTCCGGGTCGTCCGGGTCGTTGACGAAGAAGCGGGCCAGCACATTGGTATCAACTGCCTTCATCGATCGCCTGCACTGGTGCCGCCGGCTGGCCGCGCGAGCAGGCTGGCGGCATTGAAGTCGTCGAGGCTGCGCGGGGTGCCCCACGAGGGTGCTGTGACCATGCCGGCGAGGCGGCCGATGTCAGTCGGCGCCAAGGCATGGAGGACGCGCAGGCGCAGGCCATCAGCGTCTTCCGAGATCTCGAGGCGGGCGCCGGCAGCCAGGCCGAGCCGGTTGCGCAGTTCTGCTGGGAGCACGATCTGGCCTTTGGAGGAAACGGTGATGGTGGGCATCGGGGTGGTGGCCGAAACAGAGGATGCATGCATCTTAACTTACTCAGTAAGCCGTGAGCAGTCATCATGTTGCGCGCAGCGGGGCCAAAGTGTCATCGGCCATGTGGCAGATACGGGCGCGCGAGATAATCTAGGACGGTGCCGACAGTCGGGTCGGTGTTGTGCAAATAGGGCGAAAGTGCGCCGGGCGGATTGCTGCCCTGCGGTGATTCAGAGCATGAGGGTGACAAGGCGTATGAGGCTGAAGATGCAGAGATTGAGTGTTGCGTTGGTGGCGTGCTGGGTGCCGGCGGTGGCACTGGCCGGCGCGAACCCGCTTACGGGGCAGACGCCTGCAGCCCCGGGGGGTACCTCCAGTTACGGGGCTGCGCTGAAGAAAGAGCGAGAGATCGCGGAATGCCAGCGTGCTGGTGGGGTGATGGGCGCGGATGGCGTATGCAGGCAGCCGGAGCCTTCGGTGTTGCCGCGCGACGGGGTGACGGATGAGTTGCTGGAGAAGTACCGGATCAAGAAGTAGATGTAAAAACAAAACAGCCACCCGAAGGTGGCTGTTTTGAGTACTGCGGTACTGCGTTCTAAACGCTTGCGCGATTAGAAGGTGTGGCG
>RFSW01000183.1 GCA_009923755.1 Betaproteobacteria bacterium
CTGATCAAGAGTGGCAACGCGAGCCTGACGCTGTCGGGCACCAACACCTACACCGGCGGTACCGCCATCAGCGCGGGAACGGTCGTGGCCGGTGATGACAGCGCCTTCGGCACCGGTGCAGTCACGTTTGCCGATGGCACGACGCTGCGCGCTCTCGACAGTCAAGGTCTGCCGCGGACACTCAGCAACAACGTCACACTCAACGGCCGGAC
The DNA here is from genome assembly GCA_009923755.1 of Betaproteobacteria bacterium. Taxonomy (GTDB): domain Bacteria; phylum Pseudomonadota; class Gammaproteobacteria; order Burkholderiales; family UBA3065; genus UBA3065. The sequence goes on from RFSW01000183.1 coordinate 213, forward strand.
CACGGTGCACGTGCCATTCGGCAACGCGACCGACATCATCCTCTCGGGCGTCATCTCCGGGGCCGGCAGCCTCGGCCTGACGAGCGATTTCAATGGCCGGTGGCTGTCGCTCTCCGGCAACAATACGTTCACCGGTGGCGTAGAGATCTTTGCCGACAGTGGCAGTAATCCCAATATCCGGGTCGCCCATTCGAACGCTTTGGGCACTGGAACCCTGACGATTACCGGCACACCGCGAACAGGTACAGACCAGCTGATCGCTGTCGCAAACAACCTGAATCTGGCGAACGCCGTAAGTTTGGGCAGCGGGGCGTCGTTCGGCATCAACACCAATGGCAACACCCTGACCATGTCGGGTGTGATGTCCGGAACCGGCGCTTTGCGCAAAAACGGGACCGGAACACTCACGCTCTCGGGCGCCAACACCTACACCGGCAGCACCACCATCGGCACAGGAACCCTCTCACTGACCGCCGCGGGCGGCAATGGTGGCCTCAAAACTTCTGGTTTTGACGTCTCCAGTGGCGCGACGCTCAATTTCAATGTGACGTCTGGCATCCGCGATTACATCCAGAGCGGCTCCGTGGCGTTCACCGGGAGCGGCACGCTCACAAAGACCGGCGCCGGCACGCTCAAGTTCGGCGCAGGCTCAGCCACCTTCTCGCTCGGCTCCGGTGCGCTCATCGACCTCAAGGAAGGGGGATTCATTGCGAGCAGTAGCGGCAACGAAATCTGGACCAACAACCGCGCGTCTTTGAACGTCGCCTCTGGTACCACCTTCGACGGAACGGCTGGGGTTATTCGGGTGGATGCGCTCACGGGCGCCGGGACCGTCACAAGTGGTTGGGACGGCACCCAGTGGGGCATCACCGTGGGTGTCGATAACTTCGCGGCTGGGGTCTACAACACGGCTGGCAATTCAGTCTTTAGCGGTGTCTTGCGAAATACCGTCGAGCAGGATGCAGGTGGCACCCGATTCGGCAGACTCATCAAGGAAGGCACTGGCACCCTGACGCTTTCGGGCAGCAACATCTACTCCGGCAGCACTACTGTGAACGCCGGGTCGATCAACGTGACCGGCACGCTGGGCGCCAGCGCCAATTACGGTGGGACTATCGCCATCAGCAGCGGCGCCAGCCTCAC
>RFSW01000184.1 GCA_009923755.1 Betaproteobacteria bacterium
GGATCCGCAGGCGCCCGCCGTGGATCCGCTCTACCCGGAGTTGATGCTGCGGCCGGCCGACACGCTGCTGGCTGGCTGGTCAGCCGCCGGAGCCCCGGACGGCTCGCCCGACCCCGACCGCCTGCCGCTCACCGCGCTGGTGGCAGGGCCCGGCATGGGCGCATCGCCGCAGGCCGCCAGGCTGCTGGCGCAGGCCATGGCAGCGCCCGTGCCCTTGCTGCTCGATGCCGACGCCTTGAATCTGCTGGCGCGCCGTGCCGACCTCGTCGACCGCCTGCTTGGTCGCACTACAGGTCGCACCTGGGCAGACGCTGCCCGCGCGCCAAACGTCATCTTGACGCCGCATCCCGCAGAGGCCGCGCGGCTACTCCACCAAAGTTTTGAGGAAGTGCAGGCCGACCGTCCGGCAGCGGCCCGCGCGCTGGCCGGGCGTTATCGGTGTGTCGCAGTGCTCAAGGGCGCCGGAACGCTGGTGGCATGGCCCGTGGCCGTGGGCGATGCCGCGTCGGGGGCCGCCGCCGCAGGCGCTGTCCACCTCGCCCGCAATCCCACGGGCAACAACCGGCTTGCCACCGCCGGCACTGGCGATGTGCTGGCCGGGCTCATCGGAGCACTGTTGGCGCGCGGCCTCGACGCACCCGGTGCTGCGCGACTGGGTGTATGGGTGCACGGCCGGGCCGGCGAGCTGTTGCCCGACGAGCGCCCGACCGCCAGCGGCCTGTTGCTGGCTTTGGCGGGCCTGCTGGCCGAGGCCGTGGCGGGTTCTACTGCCGGGTGAAGGTGTAGATCGTCGTCTTGTGACCCGGGCCGTCGGCAGGCGCCGGCCTGCGCTTCATGCGTAAAGTGCGCCTGTGGTCGGCCACCAGAGGGAAGCCGTTCAAATCCTGTTCGCTCGTATCCGCCTGGTTGTAAGGAGATACCCAGTGTTTGGCAGGGACTTTGCTTGCAGGCGACAGTCTGGGGGATAATTGTCGATGCTGCAAACTGGCATGGTCACAGGTGCAACGCTTGGCCGTTCGCGCTGTCCAGGTGTGGCAGTTAAGATCCGCGGCGCACTCTCACCGTGGAGGCGAGCGACCACACCCCGACCCGGCCGCATGGCCCCCGATGACCCACAGCGCCCATGACCATCACCACCGATAATCTCTACAAGGCGTATCTGGCGTACTTCGGCCGTCCGCCTGACCCTACCGGTCTTGCGGCCTTCTCTCGGGCCACGCAGAACGACGTCATCTCGGCCTTCAGCGCCTCGCCGGAGTCGCAAGACCTGTATCGCAGCGTGAGCACCGCGGCGCAGGTCGACTCGATCTACCGCAACCT
>RFSW01000185.1 GCA_009923755.1 Betaproteobacteria bacterium
GGCTTCAATCTCACCTCGACCGACCTCTCCGGCAACCTGAAGCTGATGTACCGGGTCATCGACGCGGCCAGCGGCTCAAGCTTTGCGCTCGGCGGGGATCGGTCGCTCACCCTCGAGACACTCAGCGGCGACGGCGCAGCCAGCACATTTGCAGGCACCATCGGTGGCGCTGGATCATTGATCAAGCGCGGCGGTGCGAGCCTGACACTGTCCGGCGCTAACACATACACCGGCGGCACGACCGTCAGCGGCGGCACTCTAGCAATCTCTAGCGAAAGTAATCTGGGCGCTTCCCCGTCTACAGCAAACGCGGCATCGCTTGTGCTCAATGGTGGGACCGTACAAGCCACGCTCGGGGCCACCGGCACCACCAACAGCTTTGCGCTCAGTGCGAACCGTGGCATGACCCTCGGTGTTAGCGGCGGCGGCTTTAGAATCGACCCATCGGTAACGCTGAACTATGCCGGCGCAGTTGCGGGAACTGGTGGACTCACTAAATCCGGCAGCGGCACCCTCACGCTGTCGGGCGTCAACACCTACCTCGGTAGCACTACGGTTAACGGCGGAATCCTGCGCTTGGGTACGAATGATGCCCTCGGAAGCGGGGCCATCAATGTCGCCAGCGGCGCGACCCTCGATCTGAACGCCTTTTCGCTCACAAACACGCTGCAGTCGCTGACCCTGAGCGGTATCGGCGTGACCACCGGCCCAACCAGCCTGGGAGCCCTGCACAACTCCGCCAGCAACCCGGCCAGTGTCGCGGGGAGCATCCGGCTCGCCAACGACACCCTTATCACCAGCGGTGGGGACATCACCCTCAACGGCAGCATCAGCAATGCAAGCGGCGCTGGTCGTAGCCTTGAGGTGCGCACATCTGCAGCAGGTAGCCCGAGCCCAGTGGTGACCTTCGGCCTTGATGTCGGCACGCAGACTTCGCGCCTGTCCAGCCTCGCAATCACCGGCTCGACCCGCTTGCGGGGGAATGTGTTCACGAGCGGCGCGCAATCCTTCGCCGGAGATGTGGCGGTCAACGGCGGACTCAGCCTCAATTCAAACACTGGTGGCGTGTCGATCCTCGGCAACCTCACGATGAATGCGGCGCCGATCAGCGTCCTCGAGTTCCTCGGCGGGGGCGCCTACCGATTCAACGGCACGGCCTTTAGCGCTCTACCGATGTCCTCCCAGCCTGCTGGGGTCAGCCTCAGCTTCAATGCCACCACAGGCCTCTACGGTTGGACTTCCCCTTACAGCGGGAGCGTGAAGTTGC
>RFSW01000186.1 GCA_009923755.1 Betaproteobacteria bacterium
AGCGCGTCGAGCGGCTGAAGCTGCAACTGACCCCGCTTCCGGACCGCCCCTGAGATGATCGACGCCGAGCACCTCGGACCTTCGACGAAAAAGATCTTTCTTCGGTTGTTGGTGTTCTTGACGCTCGGCAATCTCTTGCTGGTCGGGGTCAGCGTGGCCTGGGTCGACCACACGGCGCGGGCCCTGGTCAAGGAGAGTGAAACCCTGACGATCGGTATGCTCACCGAGACCGTCTCGCTGTCGCTTACCGACGAGCTCGTGAGCGGCAATTACGATGCCGTCGAAGACCGGTTGCACAAGATTGCGTCCATCCCGCAGGTCGCCGAGATCACCATGGTCGATGCCGCCGGCAAGGTCATTGCACATCTGCAGCGGCGGGCACCCGGACTCGCCGTATTCAGCCGCTACGAGGTCGAGTCCCTGCAGCTGCCTCCGGCGCCGGGTATCACTCCGGTGGCCGGCGGCGATGTCATCGCTTGGGACCAGATCGACGAGCGCAGCGACCTCGGCTGGGTCCGCATCCGCTTTTTCGCGCAAGCAGCGGAAACGCAACTTTTCGACCTGCGCGTCCGCATCTTCGGGCTTGCGGCGGTCGGTGGGCTGGGCATGCTGGCGCTGATCCTGCTCGCTCTGCGCGGGTCATCGCGCGCCGTAGGCCGGCACGAAAACGCCTTGCTGGATCGCCAGATCGAGTTGCAGGTCGCCGCAAAACATGACCCGCTCACCGGTCTCCCCAACCGGGTCGCCTTGTTCGAACGTCTCCCGCAAGCGATCCGGGCGCGGGTGCCGGGTGGACAGCCGTTGGCTATCTGCTTTCTCGATCTGGATGGCTTCAAGGCGGTCAACGACCAGTGGGGCCACGACATAGGCGATGCGCTGTTGATCGCCATTGCGAGGCGACTCGAGCACTGCGTGCGCGATGCCGATATGGTGGTTCGATTGGCCGGTGACGAATTCGTGCTGCTGCTCGATGGGGAGCAGCATCCTGGCGAACTTCATGGGGTTTTTGAACGGCTGGTTGCCGCCGTGGGTGAGCAGGTCGCTGTCGGTCGTGTGCGCATCAAGGTCGGTTGCAGCATCGGCGTGATGCTGTGTGGATCTCCGGATGCTGATCCCGAAGTAATGCTGCACCAGGCGGACGAAGCGATGCTCGAGGCCAAGCGCGCCGGTCGCAACCGCTGGGTCCTTCACCCGTCGGTGCGTGGCGGTTCGTTCAGTCTCGCCGGGCCGTCAGGGGCCTGAGTAGCGCAGCGCCGGCGGGGG
>RFSW01000187.1 GCA_009923755.1 Betaproteobacteria bacterium
ATGATCCTCTCCGAAAAAATCAGCCGGGTGCTTTTTGCAATCTATTGGTCTATTACTTTAGCTTTCCTTTTTTTCATCAGCCAAGCTAGGCTCTACGCTGGTCCTATTTGCGAATCATCATCTGTGGGAGCATTCTGCCCCAAGCCTCCGTCGGCGTCAGCCGCTGGCCTAAACAGCCAATCCCGGTAGGTACCGGCGCGGCCGAAGTTCTTTTCTTGCGCACTAAAGCCGTTGCGGCGCAGGGGTGCGCGTGTGCTGCTGCTGTGTATCCCGGTGATGAAGCCCCCAGCGTCACGGAGGGCGACCCAATCGACCCGACCGGTCATCGGGTCGGGATAGAGACGACGTAGATGGTGCAGCGGCGCGCTGCCCCGCCGGTCGACCAGCAGGTCCTCGAGTTCGCGCGGGCCGCGGCCGGGTTCACCGACACCCGCGCGGACATAGCGCTCCAGCGCCCGACGGTACTCGCCACCGACAAACAGGAGCCAACCTTCCCTTTCGCGTTGCTGCTGCATGGCGTTGTAGCGCAGCACTGCCAGCGAGCTCGCAGCAGTGATGGCGACCATGACCAATGCGGCCATGAGGGCAAAGCCCGCGACCGGGCGGCTACCAGCTGACATAGGGCCGCCCGTCGCTGCCGCTGCCGGGTGCGCCGCTGCGGATATCGCGGATACCTCCCCCTACCGCGGGTTGCGCCAGCCAGGTGCGGTTGCTGCGGGTGAGCGGATCGACAGGAAGTTCGCGCAGGTAGCGTCGCATCACCAGTTCCTGCAGGTTCACCGGGTAGCGGCCAAGGTCGCCGTGGAACTGGTCGATGGCCTCACGCGTGGCTCGCAGGTTCTGCTGTAACACCGCCTCCTCGGCGCGGCCGATGGACTTGCTGTAGCGCGGTAGGGCGATGGCCAGCAGGGTGCCGATGATGGCAAGCACTACCAACAGCTCGATGAGGGTGAAGCCAGGGCGGAGAGAGCCGTTGGGGCGACGTGCTTCGGACGATAGGGCAGGTCTTTGGCGCCGTGGACCAAACTGCTGAGGGGGGAGGCGAATGGTCATCACCAGGTCCGGTAGTAGCTGCCATCGAGCGCCTGTCGCGGGCTCAGGCTGTAGACGTCAAAAACATCCTTGCCCGGCGCGGGGCGATCCGGTGGGCTGTCGGAACTGCGTAGGCCCCAGGTCAGTTCGGCTGGCACACGCGGGTCGGGGAAGAACGGGTCGCGTGGCACGCGCCGCAGGAAATACACCTTGCGGCCAGTGCCAGTGCC
>RFSW01000188.1 GCA_009923755.1 Betaproteobacteria bacterium
CGTGGCGCCCGACCTTGACCAGCAGCACCGGCTTGACCCGCGCCGCCGCCCGCAGCGCGCTCATGAAGCTGCGTGCATGGCGGATGCCCTCGATGTAGAGCAGGATGCTGCGCGTCTCCGGGTCGAGGGCGAGGTAGTCGAGGATCTCGCCGAAGTCGACGTCGGTCGATGAACCCATCGACACCACGCTCGAGAAGCCCACATCGTTGCCCTGCGCCCAGTCGAGGATGGCGGTGCACAGGGCACCGGACTGCGACACGAAGGCGATGTGTCCAGGGCACGCACCGCCCTGATTGAAGGTGGCATTGAGGCCGATGGCCGGCCGCATGATGCCCAGACAGTTGGGGCCGATCAGCCGGATGTCATAGCGGCGCGCCACCGCGAGTGCCCGTTTCTCCAGCGCGACACCCGCCGGGCCCGCCTCACCGAAGCCGGCGCTGATGACCACCGCCGCCGGCACGCCGTGCAGGCCGCAATCCTCCAGGATATCCGGCACGGTCTCGGCTGGGGTGACCACCACCACCACATCCACCGGCTCGCCGATCGCCCCTACCGAGGGCCAGGCGCGCTGTCCATGGACACTCGCGTGGCGGACATTGACCGCGTACAGGCGGCCGGCAAAACCACCATCGAGCATGTTGCGGAATACGATCGCCCCGACCGAATCCGCTCGGTCGCTGGCGCCCACCACCGCCACCGAGGCCGGCTCGAACAAGCGCCTCAGGTAGTGGCGACCCAGTTCCGTCGACGGCGCCTTGCCGGTGCCCTGCACGAAGCGGGTGTCTTCCATAGCCCAGATTTATAGCAGCCCAGAGGCAAAGAGAACCTGTCGAAGATCAGGCTAGCAGACTGCTCACTCGAGGTTCTGCGCCTGCTCTCGCACCTGCTCGATCAACACCTTGAGCGCCATCGAGGTGCGGCTGGTCTCCACCGCAACCGACTTGGAGCCAAGGGTGTTGGCCTCGCGATTGAGCTCCTGCAGCAGAAAGTCGAGACGCTTGCCCACCGTGCCGCCACGGGTCAACAGCGCCTCCAGCTCGTCGAGGTGGGTGCGCAGGCGGCCGATCTCCTCGTCGACATCGATGCGGTTGGCGAACAGCGCGAACTCCTGCGCCAGCCGCGCCGGATCGGCATCCACCGCCGCCTCGCGCAGACGCGCCGCCAGCCGCTCGCGGTAGGTCGCCACCAGTTGCGGCACCAGGGGCTCGACAGCGGCCACTTCGGCGCGCATGGCGGCGACGCGCTCCAGCATCAGCGCC
>RFSW01000189.1 GCA_009923755.1 Betaproteobacteria bacterium
ACCCACATGAGACTGTTGTCATGACCGCCGACACCGCCATCGCCGTCAGCTACCTGCTCGGGCTCGTCGCCATTGCGCTCGACGCATGGCGCGCCCGCGCGCAGACGCTGGTGGCGCGCGATCGGCTCCTCGAGGAGTCGGACGCACGATGATGAAATCTCCGATCCGCCGCCGCCGGCTTCTCTGGATCGCGGCTCTCGCGCTGGCTGTGAGCGGCACCGCATATGGCGTGATCCGCGCCTTCAACGACAACATGGTGTTTTTCTACACACCGACCCAGATGTTGGCCGGTGAAGCGCCGGCCGGCCGCTCGTTGCGCATCGGTGGCATGGTCGAGGCTGGCAGCATCGAACGTGAAGCCGGTACGCTGACCATTCGCTTCCGCATCACCGACCAAGACAAGACCATCCCGGTAACCTACACCGGCGTGCTTCCCGACCTTTTCAAGGAGGGCAAGGGCGCTGTAGCACAGGGTGAACTCAAGGATGGCGTGTTCGTCGCCAGCGAGATCCTCGCAAAGCACGACGAGAACTACATGCCCCCGAAACTGAAGAACTGAGGCGACAGGCCGCAGCTCACCGCCCACCGCAAGGACTCCACGACCCATGCTCGCCGAACTCGGACAACTTCTGCTCGCCCTCGCGCTGGCTGCCACCCTGCTGGTGGGGGTGCAACAGCTGCTGGCTCTGCGCCAGCCCGGCGCCGACATGCAGACCGCCAACCGGCTGCTCACCACCACCGCCCTGGCCAGCTTCGGCCTGACCTTCGGCGCGTTTGTGCTGCTTGCACTGCTGTTCATCGGCAGCGATTTCTCGGTGCTCAATGTCGCCGAGAACTCCAATACGCTGTTACCGATCCAGTACAAGTTTGCCGCCTCGTGGGGCTCGCACGAGGGCTCGTTCCTGCTCTGGAACCTCATGCTGTGTGGCTGGACAGCAGCTCTGGCGCTGGCGTCGGGCGACCTGGCCGCCAGCTACCGCGCACGCGTGTTGACCATCCTGCTGTTGCTGCAAGCCTTTTTCCTTTTGTTCATGGTCAGCAGCTCCAACCCGTTCGAGCGGCTGCTGCCCGCAGTGCCTGAGGGGCGCGACCTCAACCCTTTGCTGCAAGACCCGTTCATGGTCATCCACCCGCCGATGCTCTACATGGGCTACGTCGGATTCGCGGTCGCGTTCGCGTTCGCGGTGGCGGCACTGATGGAACGCCGGCTCGACCCGACCTGGGCGCGCTGGAGCCGGC
>RFSW01000190.1 GCA_009923755.1 Betaproteobacteria bacterium
CCATCCCCATGCTGCCCGGCTGCGGCAGCGAGAACATCCCCACCCTCTCCGCCCCCTCGACTGGCCTGAGCTTCTCGGCCGTTGGCAAGAGCCTTGCGGATCAGGTGGTTGTGCCGGCCGGCTACACCGTGACGGTGCTGCACGCCACGGGCGATCGCCTGGACAGCAACCTGACCGAGTACTCAAACGCCGGCGCAGAGACCGACGACTGGAAGCGTCGTATTGGTGACCACCCCACCACGACGGCATGGACATTTTCTATGTGAACGCCAGCGGCAAGTACTCCGCCACGGCCACGACGCGGGCCGTGCTCGCCGTGAACCACGAGAGCTCCGCTGACGCACACTTCTTCCACCCCAACGGCCAGACCTCCAACGGCGTTGCAGGCAAGAAGTACGACCAGTTCGGAAGCTGGGACCTCGGTACACGCCCTGAGCTCGAGGCCATGAAGGAAGTCCATCATCATGGTGTCTCGATTGTTGAGCTCACCCTGGACGGCAGCGGCAAGCCCACCGGCTACAAGATCGACTCGCCCCTCAATCGTCGTGTCAACCCCAGCACCGTCGTAGACGTTCGCGGCCCCAAGGCCCACCTGGCCGACATTCGCAAGTTCATGGTCTCGCGCTTTGACACCACCGGCGCAACGGCCCGCGGCACGCTCAACAACTGCGGCCACGGCAAGACCCCCTGGGGCACCTACATCGGCTGTGAAGAGAACTGGGCCGTCTACTGGAACATTCCGAAGGATGGCAAGGCCGCCGATGCCAAGCTCACGGCAAGCCGCGCACGCTACGGCGTGGCACGCGCCCCCATCGCCGCCGCCGCAACCAACAGCGCAGGCCAGGGCTGGTACACCGCCTCCACCACCAACACAGAGCTGACCCGTTGGAACATCTCTGCCTCGGGCGCCACCGCGGCGGATGACTGGCGCAATGAGCCCAACACCTTCGGCTACAACCTCGAGATCGACCCCCTGGACCCCACCAGCCGCCCCGCCAAGCGCGTGGCCATGGGCCGCTTTGCCCACGAGGCAGCCGTGTTTGGTCGCCCCAAGGCCGGTAAGCCCTTGGCCTGCTACATGGGCTGTGACAGCCGCAACGAGTACATCTACAAGTTCGTCTCGACCGAGAGCTGGAACGCGGCTGACATCGGCGGCGGCATGGCTGCGGGCAACAAGTACCTCGACGAGGGCAAGCTCTATGTCGCGAAATTCAACAGCGACGGCACGGG
>RFSW01000020.1 GCA_009923755.1 Betaproteobacteria bacterium
CACCACCGCGCTGGCCGGCGCCTACCGCGAGCGCATCCTCGCCGCGCGGCCGGCCGGCAACGACTTCCAGCCGCTGATGACGCTGTATCTCACCGACGCCACACCGCCGGCCGAGATTGCGGCAGCCAAGGCCAGCGGCTTTGTGCAGGGCGTCAAGCTGTACCCGGCCGGCGCCACCACCAACAGCGATTCCGGCGTGACCGACATCCGCCGCTGTGACGACACGCTCGCCGAGATGGCGCGGCTCGGAATGCCGCTGCTGATCCATGGCGAAGTGACCGACGCCGAGATCGACGTGTTCGACCGCGAGGCGGTGTTCATCGACCGCATCCTCGGCCCGCTGCTGCAGCGCCACCCCGCACTGCGTGTGGTCTTCGAGCACATCACCACGCGCGACGCCGCGCAGTTCGTGCGCGATGCCGGCCCGAATGTGGGCGCCACCATCACCGCGCACCACCTGCTCTACAACCGCAACGCGCTGTTCCAGGGCGGCATCCGCCCGCACAACTACTGCCTGCCGGTGCTCAAGCGCGAGCAACACCGCGTGGCGCTGGTGGAGGCGGCGACCTCGGGAAACACAAAATTCTTCCTCGGCACCGACAGCGCCCCGCATGCGCGCCATACCAAAGAGGCCGACTGCGGCTGCGCCGGCTGCTACACCGCGCTCACCGCGCTCGAACTCTATGCCGAGGCCTTCGAGGCGGCCGGCGCGCTCGACAAGCTGGAAGGCTTTGCCAGTCACTTCGGGCCGGACTTCTACCGTCTGCCACGCAACACCGGCCGCGTGACGCTGCGCCGCGAGGCCTTTGCTGTGCCAGCCGACCTGCCTTACGGCAGCGACCGCCTGGTGCCGTTCCGCGCCGGCGAGATGCTGCGCTGGCGCCTGGGCTGACCGCACCAAGGTCCAGCCACCCCGGGGAGGGCCATGCCCACCAACCTGTTAGACTTGGCTGGTGAAGTCGGCCAGACAGTCGCTGCACGGCTTGACCGTGTGGAGGAAAGTCCGGGCTCCGCAGAGCAGGATGCCGGCTAACGGCCGGACGTCGTGAGGCGATGGACAGGGCAACAGAAAACAAACCGCCGAAGCACCCGCGAGGGCGCTGGCAAGGGTGAAACGGTGCGGTAAGAGCGCACCGCGGACGTGGCAACACGGACGGCACGGCAACCCCCATCCGGAGCAAGGCCAAATAGGGACGTCATGGTGTGGCTCGCACCGCGTCCGGGTAGGCTGCTCGAGCCGGTCAGCAATGACCGGCCCAGATGAATGACTGTCAGCGGCGGGTGACCGCCGTCCACAGAACCCGGCTTATCGGCCGACTTCACCCCTTTTTCCGACGCCCCCGAACGCGGCCTGCCAGCAGGCCCACGGGGGCGTTTGCGCGTGCCCGTCAGCAGGCCGACAGGAAGCGGCCAATCGCCTGAAGCGAAGGCCCTTTTCGGCATCGCCGCAGCGCCCCTCAACGACGCCCCGACATCCTCAAAAAAACCTCCGTCCGACCTTGACCTTAGGCCCCTCGCGTCCTTATAGTGGGAGAAAGTGGCGTGCGGTGGGATTTTGTGGGAAATCTCGTTGGCGTCGGGGGCGCGATGTTTCGGGGTCTGACGAAACTCAATCTGGATAACAAGGGGCGTCTGGTCATGCCGGCCAGACTTCGCGCCGCCCTGCCCGCTGAGTCGGAAGATCGCGTGGTGGTGACACTGGACCGCGCCAACTGCTTGGCGATGTACCCGATGCCGGAGTGGGCGCTGGTCGAAGCCCAATTCACCCGGATCGGCATGGACCCCAAGGTGGTCATGCTCAAGCGCCTGGTCATCGGCCATGCCGAGGAACTCGATATCGACAGCGCCGGCCGGGTGCTGCTGCCGCCACTGCTGCGCGAGATCGCCGGGCTGGAGAAAACGGTGATGATGGTCGGGCAGGGCAACAAGCTGGAGGTCTGGTCAGAGACGCGCTGGGCACAGACCCGCGACGAGACGTTGGCCCTGCCGGTCAGTGAGTGGCCGACCGACATGAACTTCGTGCTGTGAGCCCGGCACATGTCCCGGTCCTGCTCCACGAAGCCCTCGACGCCCTGCGGATCGACCCCCGAGGCATCTACGTCGACGCCACTTTCGGTCGCGGCGGGCACAGCCGCGCCATCCTGCAACGCCTCGGCCCCGACGGCCGTCTGCTTGCGCTGGACCGCGATCCCGCGGCAGTCGCTGCCGCCGCAGACATCGCCGACCCGCGTTTCAGCATCGTCCATGCGCCGTTTTCCGAGCTCGGTCGTGTGCTCGACGAACGCGGTATCCAACGGATCGACGGCCTACTGCTGGACGTCGGTGTCTCTTCCCCGCAGATCGATGACGCCGCGCGGGGTTTCAGCTTTCGCCAAGACGGGCCTCTCGACATGCGCATGGACCCCACGCGCGGGCCGAGTGCCGCCCAATGGCTTGAGGAGGTAGACGAAGATGAGCTGGCACACATCATCCGCAAGTACGGAGAAGAGCGGTTTGCTAAGCCGGTTGCGCGCGCGATTGTCGCGGCGCGCCAAGCGGGCCCGCTCTCAAGCACCCGGCAGCTCGCGCAGATCGTCGCTACGGCGGTACGCAAGCGCGAGCCCGGCCAGGACCCAGCCACCCGCACCTTTCAGGCCGTTCGCATTCACCTCAACCGCGAACTCGAGGAACTGGAAGCGGCACTCGGGCAAGGCCTGCAACACCTTGGTCCTCGAGGACGATTGGTGGCCATCGCGTTCCACTCGCTGGAAGATCGGCTCGTGAAGCAGTTCATCCGTCGCCACAGCACGGTGCCGGATGACCTCGCGCGGCTACCCCTGCGCGAAGACCAGCTGCCGCCGCGCCCCTTGGCGGCGATCGGTCGCGCAGTCAAACCCTCGGCGGCGGAGATCGCTGTCAACCCGCGTGCCCGCAGTGCGGTGATGCGGGTAGCCGAACGCATACCAGGGGTGGCCGCGTGAGTCTGCGCCACGTCTGGTTGCTGATGGCGCTGCTAGGCAGCGCAATCGCCGTGGTGATGACTCAACACCAGGCGCGCAAGCTCTACATCCGCCTGCACGACATGCAAGAACAGACGCGCAAGCTCGAGGTCGAGCGCACCGAGCTGCAGCTCGAACAAAGCACACTGTCGGCACACGGCCGCGTCGAGGCGGCGGGGCGCGAACGCCTCGGCATGGCGATCCCGACAGGTCCGCAGATTCAGACATTACCCGATGCGGTCACGCCGGCCCCAAGCGCCCCATCCGGAGCAGCCCGGTGAGCCAATCGCACCCGGCCCTCGCCCTGCGCCTTAAGCCTTGGCGCGCTAGCGTGATTCTCGGCCTGTTCGGTGCCGCCACACTCGGGCTGGTGGCACGTGCCGGCTGGCTGGCCAGCGTACAGAATGATTTTCTGCAGGCGCAGGCCGACCAGCGCGTGCAGACCGCACAGGCGATCCCGGCGCACCGCGGCAAGATCGTTGACCGCCGCGGCATGCTGCTGGCAGTGAGCATGCCGCTGGTGTCGGTGACCGCCGACCCGCGCCACGTCAAACTCAAACCCGGACAACTGGAGCGCCTTGCCAAGGCGCTTGAGGTCCCGGTGGAGCGCCTGCAGGCGCAGCTGGCCGACAGCAAGCAGGGTTTCGTTTATCTGCGACGGCACCTCGCCGACGAGCAAGCCGATCAGGTGCGCGAGCTGCGCATCGCCGGCCTCAGTTTCGAAACCGACTTCCGACGCTACTACCCGGCTGCCGAAGAGGCAGGCCATCTGGTCGGCTTTACCGGCCGCGACGGCGGTCGCAACGACGTGGGCCGCGCCGGCGTGGAACGCGTGTTCGATCGCGAACTCGGCGGCATCGATGGCCGGCACGTGGCGCTGCGCAACAGCCGCGGCCAACTAGTAGACGATGCCGGCAACGAACTGCCGCCACAACACGGCCGCGACCTCGCGCTGTCGATCGACCGCGACCTCCAGTACCTCGCCTTCCGCGAATTGCGCGAGGCGGTGCTGCACCACAAGGCGCGCGGCGGCGGCATCGTCATGCTCGACGTGAGCACCGGCGAAGTGCTGGCGATGGCCAATTTCCCTGCCTACAACCCCAACAACGACCAGCGCGCCGATCCCGACCTCACGCGCAATCGCACCATCATCGACCTTTACGAGCCGGGCTCGACGATGAAGCCATTCACCGCCGCCATGGCGCTGGAGGAAGGCTTGGTCAAGCCGGATACCACCATCGACACCGGCGATGGCAGCTACCGCATCGGCAAACACACGATCAAGGACACCCACCACAGCATCCGTCACATGACGGTGACCGAGATCATCCAGCACTCGAGCAACGTCGGCTCGCTGAAGATGGCGCTGCAGGTTCAGCCCTCGCGCCACTGGGAATACCTGCATCGCTTCGGCTTCGGTGTGCCGCCCGGCACCGGCTTCCCCGGCGAGGCGACCGGACTGCTGCGGCCGTGGAAGACCTGGAAGCCGGTCGACCAGGTGGTGATGTCCTATGGCAACGGTGTGGCGGTGAGCCTGCTGCAGATGGCCCGCGCTTACCTGGTCTTCGCCCGCGACGGCGACATGATCCCGATCCGGCTCATCCGCGAAGCCGAGGCGCCGCAGGGCGAACGCGTGCTGTCGAGCCAGACCGCGCAACAGGTGCGGGCGATGCTTGAAACGGTGACACAGGACGGCGGCACGGCCAAGGCCGCCGCCATCCCTGGCTACCGGGTCGCCGGCAAGACCGGCACCGCACGCAAGATCCGCGAAGGTGGCGGCTACAGCAAGAGCTACATCGCATCGTTCGTCGGCTTCGCACCGGCCAGCGCCCCGCGCTATCTGCTGGCAGTGATGATCGACGAGCCCGGCGCCGGCGCCATCTACGGTGGTGCCGTGGCGGCACCGGTGTTCGGCAAGGTGATGGGCGAAGCGCTACGCCTGCATGGCGTGCCGCGCGACAAGGACGCGCCGATCTGGGTGCAGAACCGCCCGGCCCCTCCCCCTGCGCGGCCGGAGCCGCCGCAGACGGCGGTGCGCATCGCCGCCCAGGACCCGCCCAGATGACCGCGCTGCGACTCGGCAACCACCCCAGCGGACGCCCCGACTTCGATCGGGGCTTCGTCCATGCCATGGGCCTCGCCGGCCGTCGCCTTCGCGTCGACAGCCGGTTGGTGCAGCCCGGCGACATATTTGCCGCCATCCCGGGCCACCGCGTCGACGGCCGTCGGTTCATCGACGCTGCGGTGTCTGCCGGCGCGTCCGCCATCCTCTGGGACCCGGCCGGAATGCAACCGCTGCAGCTGGACGTCCCCAACCAACCCGTACCCGACCTCGCCTGGCGGCTCGGCTGGATCGCCGCCGAGGTCGCCGGCCACCCCGGGCGCCCGCTATGGACGGTGGGCATCACCGGCACCAACGGCAAGACCACCTGCAGCCACTGGCTCGCCGCCGGCTTGGGCCGCGCCGGGCGTCGCTGCGGCCGCATCGGCACGCTCGGCTACGGCCTCGACATGCTCACCCCGCTGCCCAACACCACGCCGGATGGCGCGGTACTGCAGGACATCCTCGGTGAACTGCGCCGTACCGGCGCCGACGCCGTGGCGATGGAGGTGTCGAGCCATGGACTGGCGCAGGGCCGGGTGCATGGTGTCGAATTCGATGTCGCAGTGTTCACCAACCTCACCCGCGACCACCTCGACTTCCATGGTTCGATCGAGGCTTACGGCGAGGCCAAAGCGCGCCTGTTCCACTGGGACGAGCTGCAGTACGCAGTGGTGGTCACCAACCAGAGCTTCGGCGTGCAACTGGCGGACAGCATCGACCGCAGTCGCACCGAGGTGGTGACCGTCGGGCACCGCGGCGAGGTGCGCCCGGAAGCCGTGCGTGCCAGCGATACCGGTTTGTCTTTCCGCCTCGCCTCGCCATGGGGCAGCGCCGAGGTTCATGCGCCGGTGGTCGGCCTGTTCAATGTCGACAACGTGTCCTGTGTGCTGGCCAGCATGCTGGTCTCCGGCGTGCCGCTGGAGCAGGCAGTGGCGGCAGCCTCAGACTTCCTGCCGGTAGAGGGGCGCATGCAGGTGCTGCGCATAGCCGACGGCCCGACCGTGGTCATCGACTACGCGCACACCCCGGACGCGCTGGAGCAAGCCCTCGCCAGCCTGCGGCCGAGTCTCTCCCCCGGCGCCCGCCTGCACTGCGTGTTCGGTTGCGGCGGCGACCGCGACCCCGGTAAACGCCCGCTGATGGGCGAGGTGGCCGGGCGGCTGGCCGACCGCGTCGTACTGACCAGCGACAACCCGCGCTCGGAAGACCCGGGTGCAATCCTCGAGGACATCCGCGGCGGTGTTGGCATCAACTGCGAACTGGCGGTCGAACCCGACCGTGCACGTGCCATCCCGCTCGCGCTGACTGCCGCCGCCCGAGGCGACATCATCCTGCTCGCTGGTAAGGGCCACGAGACGACGCAGGAGATCGCCGGCCAGAAACTCCCCTTCAGCGACGTCGCCCACGCGCGCGTGGCGCTCGACAGCTGGCAAGGGAGCGCGGCATGAGTGCCGCCCGCTTCCGCCTCTCCACACTCGCAGCCGACTGCGGCGGGCATCTGGTCGGCGCCGACTGCGACGTCATCCGCGTGCACACCGACACCCGCAGCATCGGCGCCGGCGACCTTTTTGTGGCACTGCGCGGCGAGCGCTTCGACGGCAACGCGTTCGCTGCCGATGCGCTCGCGGCCGGTGCCGTGGCCGCGCTGGTCGAACGCGCCGACGCGCTGCCGGCCGGCGCCAGCGGCATCGTCGTTGCGGATGGCCGGCGCGCGCTGGGGGCCATCGCTCGCGCCCACCGTCGGCGCATCGCGCCGCTGCTGATCGGCGTCACCGGCAGCAACGGCAAGACCACGGTCAAGGAGATGCTGGCCGCCATCCTGCGGGGCGTCCATGGCGAGGCGGCGGTGCTGGCGACCGAGGGCAACCTCAACAACGACATCGGTCTGCCGCTCACCCTGCTGCGGCTGGAGCCTGGGCACCGGTTCGCCGTGTGCGAGATGGGCATGAACCACGCCGGCGAGATCGCCTACCTGTGCACGGTGGCCGAACCGGACATCGCCGTGCTGAACAACGCCGGCACCGCCCACCTCGAAAACCTCGGCTCGCTCGAAGGCATCGCCCGCGCCAAGGGCGAACTGCTGCTCGGGCTGCGCGAGGGCGGCATCGCCGTGCTGCCGCACACTGACCGTTGGCTATCGCTCTGGCGGGGCCTTGCTGGCGACCGACGGACACTGCGCTTTGGCCTCGATAGCGCCGCCGAGGTGGCCGGCGCTACGGCCGAAGACGGCACCCTCACCCTGACGCAGAGCGGCGCGCAGGCCCGCTGTCGCCTCGCCACTCCCGGTGTCCACAACGCGCACAACGCCTGCGCCGCCATCACCGCGGCGATTGCCGCGGGCGTGCCGCTGGCGCGGGCAGCCGCTGCACTCGACGGCTTCGGTGGCACCAAGGGGCGGCTGCAGGTCAAACATGCCGCCGACGGCGCGACCGTGATCGACGACACCTACAACGCCAACCCCGACTCGACCCGGGCCGCGATTGCCGTACTCGCCGCCACGCCGCGCCCACGCGTCCTGGTTTTGGGCGACATGGGTGAACTCGGTCCGGACGCGCCGACCATGCACCGCGAGGTCGGCGAGGTAGCCCGGGCGGCAGGCATCGACTGCCTGCTCGCCACTGGCGAGTTGTCGCGCCAGACCGTCGCCGGCTTCGGTCCCGGCGGCGAGCACTTCGCCAGCCACGCCGACCTCATCGCCGCGCTGCGCGCTCACCTCACCGCCAACAGCACGGTGCTCGTCAAGGGCTCGCGCTTCATGCGTATGGAGCAGGTGGTCGAAGCGCTGACCGCAGCCCGCTCGCCCACCGGCAGCGCCGCCGCACCCGGTATCACCCGCAAGGAGACCGCTGCGTGCTGCTGATCCTCTCGCACTGGCTGGCCGACGACATCGGCGCCTTCCGCGTCTTCAACTACCTGACGCTGCGCGCGGTACTGGCCTGCATGACCGCGCTGCTGATCTGCTTCTGGGCCGGGCCCGCGGTGATCCGCATGCTTACGGCCATGAAGTTCGGCCAAGCGGTGCGCGACGACGGTCCGCAGACGCATCTGGTCAAGCAAGGCACGCCGACCATGGGTGGCGCGCTGATCCTGCTCTCGATCGCCGGCTCGACCCTGCTGTGGGGCGATCTGTCCAACCGCTTCGTCTGGCTGGTGCTGCTGGTGACGCTGGCCTTTGGCGTGGTCGGCTGGGTCGATGACTACCGCAAGGTGGTGCGCCGCGACCCCAAGGGCCTGGCTAGCCGCTGGAAGTACTTCTGGCAGAGCGTCATCGGACTCGCCGCAGCGGCGTTCCTCGCCTTCTCGACCACCTTGCCAGCACAGACCGAGTTCATCGTACCGTTCTTCAAGACGGTGGCCTTCCCGCTCGGCTCGGTCGGCTTCCTCATCCTCACCTACTTCGTCATCGTCGGCACCAGCAACGCGGTCAATCTCACCGATGGCCTCGACGGGCTAGCGATCATGCCTACCGTGATGGTCGGCAGTGCGCTCGGTGTGTTCGCCTACGTCGTCGGCAACGCCGTCTTCTCGAAATATCTTGGTTTTCCGTACATCCCGGGTGCCGGCGAACTGCTGGTGCTGTGCACGGCGATGGCCGGTGCCGGCCTCGGCTTCCTCTGGTTCAACGCCTATCCGGCCGAAGTGTTCATGGGTGACGTCGGCGCGCTGGCGCTGGGCGCCATGCTCGGCACCATCGCCGTGATCGTCCGCCAGGAGATCGTGCTGTTCATCATGGGCGGCGTGTTCGTGGTCGAGACCTTGTCGGTCATCGTTCAGGTCGCCTCCTTCAAGCTGACCGGCAAACGCGTGTTCCGGATGGCGCCCCTGCATCACCACTTCGAGCTCAAGGGCTGGAAGGAGACGCAGGTGGTGGTGCGTTTCTGGATCATCACCATGATGCTGGTGCTGGTCGGCCTCTCCACGCTCAAGCTGAGGTAGGCCATGGCACTGCGCGAACAGACCGTCCTTGTTCTTGGCCTCGGCGATACCGGGATCTCGGTGGTGCGCTGGCTACGCGGCGCCGGGGCCACGGTGCGGGTCGCCGACAGCCGCCAGGACCCGCCCCATCTGCGGACGCTGCAAAAAGAGTTTCCGGACGTCCGCAGCGACTGCGGGCCGTTCCACGAGTCGAGCTTCGAGGGCATCGACCTCATCGCGCTGAGCCCTGGAGTGCCGCTGGCAGAGCCGCTGGTACAGGACGCGGTGCGGCGCGGCATCCCGGTCACCGGCGACGTCGAGCTGTTCGCTCGCGCGCTCAACAAGTACTTTCCGCGGGTGCGCTGCATCGCCATCACCGGCTCCAACGGCAAGAGCACGGTGACCAGCATGGTCGGCGCGATGTGCGCCAAGGCCGGCTTCAATACCGTGGTGGCCGGCAACATCGGCCTGCCAGTGCTGGATGCACTGACCAAGGTCCTGGCCAGCAACAAGACACCCGACATCTTTGTGCTGGAGCTCTCGAGTTTTCAACTGGAGACCACCCGCCACCTCTACCCCGACGCTGCCACCGTCCTCAATGTCTCCGAGGACCACATGGACCGCTACCCGGGGCTCGCTGCCTATGCCGCGGTCAAGGCGCGCATTTTCAACGGCGAGGGCGTGCAGGTGATCAACCGCGACGACTCGATGGTCGATCGCATGGGCGAATCGGGCCGCCGGGTCTGGACCTTCAGCCGCCATGCACCGGTGTCGCCCAGCGACTTCGGGCTGGCCGAGGTGGATGGCGAACTCGCTCTGGCGCAAGGCAGCCGCGTGCTGATGCGCGCCGCTGAATTGCGCGTCACCGGTGTGCACAACGCCACCAACGCGCTGGCGGCGATCGCCCTCTGCCGCGCACTGGACCTGCCGGAGGGCCCGCTGCTGAGTGCCCTGCGCGAGTTCCGCGGGCTGGCACACCGCGTCGAGCGGGTCGCCGAGATCGGCGGGGTGGTCTATTACGACGATTCCAAGGGGACCAACGTCGGCGCCACCGTCGCCGCGCTCAACGGCTTCGACTGCCCGGTGGTGCTGATCGCCGGCGGCGACGGCAAAGGTCAGGACTTTACGCCGCTTGCGGCACCGGTGCGCGAGCATGCGCGCGCCGTGGTGCTGATCGGCCGCGACGCACCCGCCCTCGAACTCGCGCTGCGGGGCAGCGCTGTGCCACTGGAGCGCGCCGACAGCCTGCCGGAGGCGGTACGCGCCTGCGCTGCGCTGGCGCAACCGGGTGACGCGGTGCTGCTGTCGCCGGCCTGCGCCAGCCTCGACATGTTCCGCAACTACGCTCATCGCGCCGAAGTCTTCGTCGATGCTGTGCGGCGCTTGCCCGGAGTACAGGCATGAGCCTTGCCATGTCCGGCATCCACAGCCGGCGTCTGCTGCCGATGTACGACCAGGCCCTGCTGTTCGTGATCGCGCTGATCGCGGCCATGGGCCTGGTGATGGTGTTCTCGGCGTCCATCACCACCGCCGAACTGAGCCGCCAGACCCAGTTCGACTCGCTCTTCTACTTCAAGCGCCATCTGAGCTATCTGTGCATCGGCGTACTGCTGGGCATGGGCGTGTTTGCAGTAGAGATGCGCACCTGGCAGAAGTGGTCGCCGTGGATCTTCTTCGCCTGCATCCTGCTGCTGGTGCTGGTGCTGATTCCCGGCATAGGCATGCGCATCAACGGCGCGCGGCGCTGGATCTCGCTCGGCGTGGTCAGCCTGCAGCCCGCAGAGCTGATGAAGCTGGCGGTGGTGCTCTACGCCGCCGACTACACCGTGCGCAAGGCGGCGTTCATGCACAGCTGGACCAAGGGCCTGTTCCCGCTCGCCGCGGTGATCATCCTTGCCGGCTCGCTGGTCATCGTCCAGCCCGACCTCGGGTCGTTCGCGGTGATGTGCGCCATCACCGCCGGCATCCTCTGGCTCGGCGGCATGCGGGTGCGCATCTTCCTCGGCCTGATCGCACCGGTGGCCGCGGTGTTCTTTGCCCTGATCTGGTTCGTGCCGTGGCGACTCAAGCGCCTGGTGACCTTCATGAACCCATGGGAAAAGGCTACCAGCTCACCCACTCGCTGATGGCCTTTGGTCGCGGCGAATGGTTCGGTGTCGGGCTCGGCGCCGGCATGGAGAAGCAGGGCTATCTGCCCGAGGCTCACAACGATTTCCTGATGGCGGTGATCGGCGAGGAACTCGGTTTCGTCGGCGTAGTGGCGCTGATGCTGCTGTTCGGCTGGCTGATCTGGCGCGCCTTCCTCATCGGCCGCCAAGCGATCGCGCTCGATCGCGTCTACTCCGCGCTGGTGGCGCAGGGCATCGGCGTCTGGCTCGGCACACAGGCGCTGGTGCATGCCGGCGTAAGCATGGGTGCCCTGCCGACCAAGGGCCTCACCCTGCCGCTGATGAGCTTCGGCGGCAGCGCGCTGATCACCATCTGCCTCTCGTTGGCGATCCTGTTGCGGGTCGATTTCGAGAACCGGCTGCTGATGCGGGGCAAACCGGTATGAGCACGCCCTTCATGATCATGGCTGGCGGCACCGGCGGGCACGTGTTCCCTGCCATCGCCGTGGCCAACGCGCTGCGCGAGCGCGGCCACGAGGTGGTTTGGCTGGGCACCCGCGGCGGTATGGAGCAGCGACTGGTCGCCGAGGCCGGCTACCCCGGTGTGTGGGTGACGCTCGGCGGCTTGCGCGGCAAGAACCTGCTCACCACCGCGCTGTTCCCGTTCAAGCTGGTGCTGGCCTGCCTGCAGGCGCTGCTCGGCCTGCTGCGCTACCGGCCGCGCGTGGTGATGGGCTTCGGCGGCTATGCCGCTTTCCCCGGCGCGTTGGTCGGCAAGCTGCTCGGGCGCAAGTTGATCATCCATGAGCAAAACGCCATCGCCGGTCTCACCAACCGCGTCCTGGCGATGTTTGCCGACCGCGTGCTCACCGGCTTCCCCGGTGCCTTCGAGGTACCGAGCGCCTCGCAACTGGCTACGAAGTGCCGGCCGCCGGCCCGCAGCGAATGGGTGGGCAACCCGGTGCGCGCATCCATCCTCAGCCTCGGCGACCCGGCCGAGCGCTTTGCCGAACGAGGCGGTGGCCGCCTGCGCATCCTGGTGGTCGGCGGCAGCCTCGGTGCGCAGGCGCTCAACCGCACACTGCCGGCGGCGCTGGCCCTGATCCCCAAGCTGGAGCGGCCGTTCGTCTTCCACCAGGCCGGCGAGCGGCACATCGGCGGGCTGCGCGAGGCCTACGATGCAGCGGGCGTGATGGCGTCGTGCGTGCCCTTCATCAAAGACATGGCGACGCAGTATGCGATGGCCGATCTGGTCATCTGCCGCGCCGGCGCACTGACCGTGGCCGAATTGGCGACGGTGGGCGTGGGTGCGCTGCTGATTCCCTTCCCACATGCGGTCGATGACCACCAGACCGCCAACGCGCGCCTGCTGGTCGAGGCCGGCGCCGCGCGGTTGATCGCCGAGCGCGACCTGACGGCGGAAGGTCTGGCGGCGCTGCTGCAGTCGCTCACGCGCGAGGAACTGGCGCGGATGGCAGTCGCCGCACAGCAGGTCGCCAAACCCGAGGCAACCGCCACGGTCGCGCGGGCGGCGCTCGAAACAGCTGGGATCGCGGCATGAGACACCGCATCCATCGCGTGCACTTTGTCGGCATCGGCGGCACCGGCATGTCCGGTATCGCCGAAGTGCTGCTCAACCTTGGTTATCAAGTGAGCGGGTCGGACATCGCCAATGGCGCCGCGACCCGCCGCCTCTCGAACCTCGGGGCGCACATCTGCATTGGTCACGACGCCGCCAACATTGCCGGCGCTGATGCAGTGGTGGTGTCGACCGCCGTGAGCGCCGACAACCCGGAGGTCGCCGCCGCCCACACCGCGCGCATCCCGGTGGTGCCGCGCGCGCTGATGCTGGCCGAACTGATGCGCCTGCGCCAGGGCATCGCGGTGGCCGGCACCCACGGCAAGACCACCACCACCAGCCTGGTCGCATCGGTACTCGCCGCCGGCGGACTCGACCCGACCTTCGTCATCGGCGGCCGGCTCAACGCCGCCAACGCCAACGCCAAGCTCGGCCAGGGCGACTTCATCGTCGCTGAAGCCGACGAGTCGGACGCCAGCTTCCTGCACCTCACCCCGGTCATCAGCGTGGTCACCAACATCGACCAGGACCACATGGAGACCTACGGCCACGACTTCGGCCGGCTCAAGCAGACCTTCGTCGACTTCCTTCAGCGCCTGCCGTTCTACGGCGTAGCGGTGGCCTGCATCGATGACCCGGTGGTGGCCGGCATCCTGCCCCAGGTGAGCAAGACGGTGGTGCCCTACGGCTTCTGCGAGGCCGCAGCGATCCGCGCGGTGAACGTGCGCCATGACCACGGCCGCATGCACTTCACCGTGACGCGGCGCAACGGCTCGCCACTGACCAGCCTCGACATCACCCTCAACCTGCCGGGTGAGCACAACGTGCGCAATGCCTTGGCGGCGATCGCTGTCGGCACCGAGCTCGACATCCCTGATGCCTCCATCGTCCATGCGCTGGCCGAGTTCCAAGGCGTCGGCCGGCGCTTTGCGCGCCACGGCGACATCCCCCTGCCCGGTGGCGGCATGTTCACGCTCATCGACGACTACGGCCACCACCCGGTGGAGATGGCGGCCACGCTGGCCGCCGCGCGCGGGGCATTCCCCGGTCGGCGCATCGTGCTGGCCTTTCAGCCGCACCGCTACACCCGCACCCGGGATCTCTTTGAGGACTTCGTGCGCGTACTCGGCGCAGCCGATGCGCTGCTGTTGACCGAAGTCTATGCCGCCGGTGAACCGCCGCTGGTGGCCGCCGACGGCCGCGCGCTGATGCGTGCCCTGCGCGTGCAGGGGCGACTCGAACCGTTGTTCGTCGAACAGGTGGCCGAACTGCCGCAGGCGGCGCTGACGCACCTGCAGGATGGCGACGTGCTGATCACCATGGGCGCCGGCTCGATCGGCCAAGTACCCGCGCAACTGGTCGAGGGGGTGGCGGCATGAGCGCGCCTCGCACCGACCTCGGCAAGGTGGCAGTGATGTTCGGTGGCCGCTCAGCCGAGCGCGACATCTCGATCATGAGTGGCAGCGCGGTGCTGGCCGCGCTGCAGTCGCAAGGCGTCGATGCGCACAAGTTCGACCCCGCCGAGAAGCCCCTCACTGCGCTGCTCGACCACGGCTACGCACGCGTCTTCATCGCGCTGCACGGGCGCTTCGGTGAGGATGGCACGCTGCAGGGCGCGCTCGAGGCCTTCGGCATCCCCTACACCGGCTCCGGCGTGCTCGGCTCGGCGCTGGCGATGGACAAGTGGCGCACCAAGCTGGTCTGGCAGCAGGCCGGCATCCCGGTCGCCGCTGGCATGGAGCTGACCCCGGACGTCACCCCGCAGCAGGTGCTCGAGCGGCTGGGACCGGACATGATGGTCAAGGCCGCGCGCGAGGGCTCCTCGATCGGCATCACCAAGATCATCGGCGGCGACGCCGCAGCGGTACGGGCTGCCTGGGACGAGGCCCTGCGCCATGATTCCATTGTGCTGGCCGAGCGCTTCGTGCAGGGCGGCGAATACACCTGCGCGGTGCTCGGCGAGCACGCCCTGCCGATGGTGCGCATCGTCCCGCCGCAGGGCAACTACGACTATCAGAACAAGTACTTCAGCGACGACACGCAGTACTTCTGCCCGGCCGGCCTCGACCCGGCGCTGGAGGCACGCATCCAGGCGCTGACGCTACGCGCCTTCCACGCGCTCGGCTGTTGCGGCTGGGGTCGCGCCGACATCATCCTCACGCCGGCCGGCGAGCCGGTCTTCCTCGAGATGAATACCAGCCCGGGCATGACCGGGCACTCGCTGGTGCCGATGGCAGCCAAGGCTGCCGGCATCCCCTTCGAGCGACTGGTGGTCGAGATCCTGGAGCGAAGCCATGTGGGATAGGCCGGACGCACTCGACCGCACCAGTCTGGCCTTGCTCGCTTTGAGCGTCGCGCTGGCGGTCTACGGTGCGTTGCATTGGTTGGTGCACCGGCCCATGTTCAGCATCGACCGGGTTGAGATCGCCGAGCGACCCGCGCACGTGACCACCCGTCAGGTCGAGGATGTGGTCCGCCGCGAATTGCGTGGCAACTTTTTCACCCTCGATCTGGAGGCCTCGCGGCGCGCCTTCGCGCGCTTGCCCTGGGTGCGCGAAGCTTCGCTGGAGCGCCGCTGGCCCGGCACGCTCGAAGTGCGCATCGTCGAGCAGCAGGCGATGGCGGTGTGGCAGGACGGAGGCCTCGTGAACCGCGAAGGCGACGTATTCCAGGGCGCCAGCGACGCCGAACTGCCCCTGTTCGGTGGCCCGGAGGGCAGCAGCCGGCTGGTGGCCGAGCGCTTCGCTGCCATCCGCGCCGAACTGGCCGGCGTCGGCCTGGTGCCACGCGCCATCGAGCTGTCGCCGCGACATGCCTGGAGCGTCGAACTCCAGGGCGGTCTGCGCATCGAGCTCGGCCGCAGCACCGATCTCGCCCCGCTGCAACGCTTCGTCGATGCCTACCCGCAGCACATCGAACCCCTGCTGCCGCGTCTCGCGCAGATCGACCTGCGCTACCGCAACGGTTTCGCCCTGCGCAGCCGCGACGGCAAACCACTCTCGCTCCCTGGCCGTGCGCCCCCCAGCGCCACGGCCACCCGCAACACCTGAGGCCCATGCCAATCGAACCCGCGACCCCATGAAGCCCGTCATCAACGCCAATCCCCCGATCGTCGGCCTCGACATCGGCACCTCAAAGATCGTCGCCGTGGTCGCCGTCATCAAGGACGACGACCAGCTCGAGATGATCGGCTTCGGCAGCGCCCCGTCCACCGGGCTGCGACGCGGCGTGGTGGTGAACATCGAGGCGACCGTCAACGCCATCCAGGCGGCTGTCGCCGAGGCCGAACTGATGGCCAACTGCAAGATCAGCCGGGTCTGGGCCGGCATCGCCGGCAGCCATATCAAGAGTTTCAACTCGCACGGCATGGTCGCCATCCGCGACCGCGAAGTGAGCCAGCACGACATCGACAGCGTGCTGCGCACCGCACAGGCGGTGAACATCCCGGCCGACCAGCGGGTGCTGCACACGCTGATTCAAGAATTCATCATCGACGACCAGGGCGAGGTGCGCGAGCCGCTGGGCATGAGCGGGGTGCGCCTTGAGGTCAAGGTGCATATGGTCACCGGCGCCGTGAGCGCCGCCGAGAACATCGTCAAGTGCGTGCGCCGCTGCGGCCTCGAGGTCGAAGAGCTGGTGCTGCAGCCGATCGCGTCGGCCACCTCGGTGCTGCACAACGACGAACGCGACCTCGGCGTGGTCATGGTCGATATCGGTGGCGGCACCACCGACATCGCCGTCTACTCCGGCGGCGCCATCCGCCACACCGCGGTGCTGCCGATCGCTGGCGACCAGATCACCAACGACATCGCCATGGCGCTGCGCACGCCGACCAAGGACGCCGAGGAGCTCAAGCAGCAACACGGCTACGCGCTGCGCCAATTGGCCGACAGCACGATCGGCATCGAAGTGCCGGGCGTCGGCGATCGCCAGACGCGCCAGTCGTCGCGACAGACGCTGGCCAATGTCATCGAGCCGCGGGTGGAAGAGCTGTTCGCGCTGGTCCAGGCCGAGATCACCCGCGCCGGCTTTGCCGAGGGGCTCTCCTCAGGCGTGGTCCTGACCGGCGGCAGCGCAGCCATGCCCGGCATGGCGGAACTGGGCGAAGAGGTGTTCCACATGCCGGTGCGCATCGGCCAGCCGAACTACGGCGGCCCGCTGGCCGAATTCGTCCGCCACCCCCGCTACGCCACTGCAGTGGGGCTGGTGCAGACCGGCTTTGCCAGCCATCAGAAGCGCGAGATCGAACGTATCAAGGAAGGGCCCTTCAAGGCCGGCTTCCGCAAATTCACGACCTGGGTGCAGGGTAATTTTTAATAGGAGGTGGGAATGAAGTTCGAAGTCATGGAAGCGCCCAAGCACGGCGCAGTCATCAAGGTGATCGGCGTCGGCGGTTGCGGCGGCAATGCGGTCGATCACATGATCAATCGGGGTGTGCAGGGCGTGGAGTTCATTTGCGCCAACACCGACCAGAAGGCGCTGGTGCGCACGCAGGCGGCGACCCAGATCGCCATCGGCCAGCAACTCACCAAGGGTCTTGGCGCGGGCGCTCGGCCGGAGATCGGGCGCAACGCCGCGCTCGAAGATCGCGAACGGCTGGTCGACGCCGTGGCGGGGGCCGACATGCTGTTCATCACCGCCGGCATGGGCGGCGGCACCGGCACCGGGGCCGCGCCGATCGTCGCGCAAGTGGCTCGCGAGCTCGGCATCCTCACCGTCGCGGTGGTCACCAAGCCGTTCGGCTTCGAAGGCAAGCGCATGGAGGCAGCGGTCGGCGGCATCGCCGAACTCGCTCAACATGTCGACTCAGTGATCGTCATCCCCAACGAGAAGCTGATGCTGGAACTCGGCGGCGACGTCTCGCTGGTCGAGGCCTTTGCCGCCGCCAACGACGTGCTGCACGGCGCTGTCGCCGGCATCGCCGAAGTGATCAATTCGCCGGGCATGATCGGCGTCGACTTCGCCGACGTGAAGACGGTAATGGGCGAGATGGGCATGGCGATGATGGGCTCGGCCTCGGCCAGCGGCGTCGACCGTGCACGCATCGCCGCCGAATCCGCGGTCGCCAGCCCGCTGTTGGAAGATGTCGAGCTGCGCGGCGCGCGCGGTGTGCTGGTCAACATCACCGCCGACCATAGCCTCAAGCTGTCCGAGATCAACCAGATCATGGAAACCATCCGCGCCTACACCGCCGAGGACGCGACCGTGATTTTCGGCACCGCTATCAACGCCGAGATGGGCGACGCGCTGCGCGTCACCGTGGTCGCCACTGGTCTGGGCAAGCCGCACGCCGGCCGGCCGGCCAAACCGGTGCTGGAGGTGATCGACACCGGCTTCATGAACACGCGCACCGGCACCGACGACGCCACTGGCTTCATGCCGCCGATGGACAGTGGCGAGATACCCGCAGTGTTCGGCAGCGGCCGCACCGGCCGGGGCGCTCCGCGGCCGGCACTCACCGAGCAGAACCTCGAGCAGTACGACATCCCGGCCTTCCTGCGTCGGCAGGCTGACTGAGGTCGCCAGGGTGCGCTGCAACAGTGGTGGTCGTCGTCGCGTGACGGGGCGGTTACAATCCGCCCTGTCGCGAATACCCTGATCCCACCTCGGGACGACACCAACATGCTGTTCCAGCGCACCCTCGCCCAAGCCATCCGCGCCACCGGAGTCGGCCTGCATTCCGGCAACAAGGTCGAGCTGACCTTGCGGCCCGCACCAGCCGACCACGGCATCGTCTTTCGCCGCGTCGACCTCGACCCGCCGGTCAGCTTCGCGGCGGATGCGCGCCGGGTGCACGACACGCGCATGTGCACCGCGCTCGAATGCGACGGTGCGCGCGTCGGCACCGTGGAGCATCTGCTGAGCGCCATTGCTGGTCTCGGCATCGACAACCTGTTGATCGAACTCACCGCCGCTGAAGTGCCGATCATGGACGGCAGCTCAGCACCGTTCGTATTTCTGCTGCAATCCGCCGGCCTGCTTGAGCAGGATGCACGCAAGCGCTACATCCGGGTGCTCAGGCCGATCGAGTTGCACGACGGCGACAAATGGGTGCGGCTCGAGCCCTATGAAGGTTTTCGCGTCACCCTGTCGATCGACTTCGCTCACCCGGCCACGCGCGGCGACGCCGCTGCGGTAACCATCGACTTCGCCGAGCAATCCTACGTGCGCGACGTCAGCCGTGCCCGCACCTTCGGCTTCATGCATGAGGTCGAGATGCTGCGTGCCAATGGCCTTGCCTTGGGTGGCAGCCTCGACAACGCCATCGTTATGGACGAGTTCCGCGTGCTCAACCGCGACGGCCTGCGTACGCCGAACGAATTGGTGACGCACAAGGTGCTGGACGCCATCGGCGACCTTTACCTCGCTGGCCACCCGATCATCGGCGCCTTCACCGGCCACAAGTCCGGTCACGCGCTGAATAACGCGTTGGTACGGGCACTGCTTGACGACCCGTCAAGCCACCAGATCGTCACCTTCGGTCGCGATGAAGCGCCGCCAGCCGCCTTTGCGCCGCTGCCAGCCGGCGAGGAACTGGTTCAGGCGGCCTGAGCCGCCAGTCGTTGCATGGCCTCACGGAGAGGCCCTTCGGGCAAGCGCCCGGCGACCTCGAGCAAGGCCCGACGCGCGGCCGGCGGCAAGCTGCGTGGGGGCCGCGGTGCCGGCTCACAGCGGCGGAAATGCGGTGAGCCCACCTTGACCTTGACCGCCAATGCCGTGAGCCCCCGCTCGACCAAGCCACGGCGCAGACGCGCCTGGATCTGCCGCAGCCGGGTGGCCACCGCCGGAGAATCGGCGCGTAGCCACACGGTCTCACCCTCGAGCCGCATAAAGTGCGTGGCGGTGAGCAGGTCGAGCGGCAGCAGCGTATCCAGCGCGGTGCGATAGGCCGCCGCATCGATCTGCCGGCGCAACGCCGCGGGGACTTCTTCGGCACCCAGGAATCGTGCGGCCAGTTGCGGTGTCGAAGCGCGCGTCATCCGCGTATCTTACGCCGCGGCCGGCAACCCTCTGCCTTCAGGAGACACCCATGTCCATCTCAAGACTACGCAGCACGCTCGACGATTTCGAGGCCGAACGGCTCGATGTCGACCGCTTCGTGCTGGAGTGGCGGCGCGCCCTGCTCGACCTTGGCGCGGCAGTGCCAACGGATCTCGCCGAGACCGCCGAAGCGCTGCTGATGCGCATGGAGAGCGCGCGTTGGTTCAGCGGCGAGGCCTGCGGCTTCTCCGGCAAGGACCTTGCGCTGGCGCTGCGGCGCTGGCTAACCGCGGTCGAGGCTGCCAGCTCTGGACAGGCCGGAACCGCCTGACGCAGACACGCACAAAGTCTCTCGATCCCTCAACGCACCCACCTTGGAGAACCGGCCTTGAAGCCCGTTGCCATCTTTCGCTTTGCCACCATCGACGGCCCAGCCTACTTTGCCGACTGGCTCACCAGCCAGGGCATCTCCTGGACCGAGATCCGGATCGACCAGGGCGCCACGGTTCCGACGGATCCGGACGCCTTCAGCGGCATCGGCATGATGGGCGGCCCGATGAGCGTCAACGACCCGCTGCCGTGGATCGAACCGATCCGCCAGGCACAGGCGGACGGCGTCCCGCTGATCGGCCATTGCCTTGGCGGCCAGTTGCTTAGCCGCGCGCTGGGCGGGACAGTAGGGACCAACACCCGCGATGGCGAGCAGGCCAAGGAAATCGGCTGGCACACCATCCGCCCGGAGCCCAACGAGGCTGCGCGGCAGTGGCTCGGCGATGCGCCCGAATACGACGTGTTCCAGTGGCACGGCGAGACCTTCAGCATCCCGCCCGGTGCGACCCACTTGGCCCGCAGCGGCCTCTGCGACAACCAGATGTTCGCCATCGGGCCGAGCATCGGCATGCAGTGTCATATCGAGATGGACGAACCGACCCTCAGCACATGGTGCGAGGGCGGTGTGCCCGAGGTGGCGCAGGCGCTGGCCGGGCCCAGGC
Organism: Betaproteobacteria bacterium; assembly: GCA_009923755.1. GTDB lineage: Bacteria > Pseudomonadota > Gammaproteobacteria > Burkholderiales > UBA3065 > UBA3065. The sequence goes on from RFSW01000020.1 coordinate 20,658, forward strand.
CGGGTGGCGTTCAGGACGCCGCCACGGTGCACGCCCTCACCGCCGAACGGCTGCCGCGCATGCGGCAACTCACCACGCGCATCTACCATCGCTGGGCGGACGGTCTACCTCGTGACTGACGGTTCGTCTCTCGCGGTAGACCATCACCGCGAGTAACCGCAGTTTCTCAGGGGCAATGCCCTCTTGGCAGGCAGCCGGGCGGCGCGAGCGGGTCGCTCAGTGAGTGGACGGTTCGGAGGCACCCTCGACGACCCATACCGGCATTCCCGCCTCGATCCAGCCGCCGCGCTGCACTCGTGCGGTCACGCCTCCGTGGCCGCGCATGGCGTTGTAGCCGCCAAAACCCAGGGCGGTTTCCATGGCGGAACAGGGCTCGCAGGGGCCGGTGACCTCAAAGACCACTGCATCATCCGCATCAGGCGCGCGACCAAAAACCAGCCGCAGCGCATGGTCGCGCATCGGTGACCGTGCAGCCAGCAGATTGAGCCCCGACACCACGATATTGCGTCGCAAGTCGGCGGGGTCGATCACGGGCTTCTCGAGCAGAGCGGCCACGGCGGCCAGATGCTCCGCCTGGATCAATGTCACCTGACGGCGGCGCTTGGGGTCGGCCTGGCGCGCCGCAGCCGAGCGATCGCCGGCCAGACCCAGACCGACCAGGGCCTCGGCACGATCCACCTGCACCGCCCGCTGGTTCCGGCCTGGTCGGAGCAAGAGGGTCTCGACCTTTCCGGGCCTGCCAAAGTGCGTGACGAGTTGCCGCAAGGTGATCATGCCGCCTCCCCCAAGGGTCTGAGAACCCCGCTATGGGGCCCTAACAAAAAAGCCCGGCGACGCGAATCGCCGGGCCCTTGCAACCCTACCGGAATCAGTAGACCGCCATCCGGTTAGCCACGATCACCACCAGTACGCCGGCTGCCAGCACCACGTAGGGCAACATGCCGGCCCGCTTGACCCCGTCATCATCACCGATGTGCATGTCCTCGGCCATCTCCTTGGGGAAGACGCCTTTGTCTTGCACGTAGTGCCGATAGATGAACACCGGCACGATCAGCGCCGCGAACACCAGACCAGCGGTCAACGTTCCGGCACCGTAGATGTCGGCACCCAGACCCATCAGCGCCAGATTGACGAAGCTCAGCACGCCACCGATGGCCAGCACGATGGTCGGCGCCCGGAATGGCCGCGCCCAGTTCGGACGGTCCATGCGATGGATCCAGCCGGAGTTGAGGTTGAGGAAGTTGAAGATGATGTAGCCGACGTTCGACGCAGCCAGTACGAACACGTAGTCCGACAACAGCAGCAGGATCAGGTTGAAGCCGAGGTCGGTCCACATGGCGCGAGTGGGCGCGCCGTGCTCATTGACGTGCGAAAGGTAACGCGGCAGCCAGCCGTCGGCCGAGGCCTGGTAGAGCGTGCGCGACGATCCGGCCATCGAGGTCATGATCGAGAGCAGCACCGCCAGAACCAGCATCACCACCAGCACGTTGGCCACCACCTCGCCGCCACCGACCATCTGCGACATCGCGCTGGCCACGCCCATGCCGCTGTAGATATCGGGCGAGAGCATGCCGTCGTAGACAGCGGGAGTGACGACCGCGCCGGCATCATCCAGCACCGCCTCGGTCACCACATTGCCAAGGCCGAGGTGGCCCTGAAAGGCCAACGGCACCAGCGTGAAGACGACGATGCACAGCAGGCCGCAGAACAGGATGGCCTTGAAGGTGTCGCGCTTGGGATCGCGGAACTCGCGCGTGTAGCAGACCGCCGTCTCAAAGCCATAGGTCGACCACGCCGCGATGAACAGGCCGCCGGCCATCAGCGTGATGCCTGCCATGTTCCACTGGCCGTCGATCACGTGCCCGGCAGCGTCACGGGCGATGGGCACCATCGGCGAGAAGTGGTCGGACGGCAGATCGCCGCTCAGCAGCGGCACCAGCGCAATGAGCATCAGCGGAATCAGCGCCGTGATGCCGAGGATCATGGTGGTGCGTGCGGAGCGCAGGATGCCACCATGCTGGATGGCGAACACGCCGAGCAGCAGCACCGCACCGAGCACGAAGGTGGCGTTGATGCGCAGCAGCAGGCCCGCCTTGATGAAGCTCAGGTCCGCCAGCGTGATTTGCCAGGTGTTGATCGCCGCATCCGCCGGGAACAGGGCGCCGAGGATGTAGCCGCTGGCCAAGCCGGAGCCGATGGCCAGCACCGGCGACCAAGCGAACCAGTTACACCACACTGAGATGGGCGCAATGAACTTGCTGTAGCGCACCCATGCCACTGCCCCGTATACCGAAGCACCGCCCGATTTGTGGGGAAACAGTCCGGCGATCTCGGCATACGTGAACGCCTGGATGAAGCCGAAGCTGATCGACAGCGCCCAGACCAGCCACGACGGCTTGCCCACGGTAGCGGCGATGGCGCCGATGGAGAACAAGACCAAGGCCGGGACGCCGCTGGCGACCCAAAAAGCCCCGGTCCAGTCGATCTTGCGCTGGAGCGTGTTGCTTCCCCCGCCAGCCATACTGCCGGCACCCCCTGCTGCAATGTCACTCATGCCATACCCCCGGTATGTTCAGGCGGCATGAACCGCCTCATCGACACAAAGGCCCCAAACAGCGACTGTCGCCGTCCGCTGGCGCAATCGCTGCGCTCTTTAAATCTCCCCAGATTGAGATTGAAAGGTGTCACCAGCCTTTGCAATGGCGAAAAGGGAGTAACCCCAACGGAGTAATGGACAAACCGGCTCCCCCTACTCCGAAGGGAGTAACCCCTTACGGCAATTGATAAGCGGAGGCGCGCGTCGCCACCATCTCGACCATCGCACGCTGATGCACTCAGGAGCACCACCATCATGAAGAAACGAGTCGCCATCCTTGGCGCCGGTCCGAGCGGCTTGGCGCAGCTCCGGGCGTTCCAGTCCGCAGCAGAGAAGGGCGCCGAGATTCCCGAATTGGTCTGCTTCGAGAAGCAAGCCGATTGGGGCGGGCTCTGGAACTACACGTGGCGTACTGGCTTGGACGAGCATGGCGAACCGGTCCACGGCAGCATGTACCGTTATCTGTGGTCGAATGGCCCCAAGGAGTGCCTCGAATTCGCCGACTACACCTTCGACGAGCATTTCGGCCGGCCGATGGGCTCCTACCCCCCGCGGGAGGTGCTGTTCGACTACATCAAGGGCCGCGTCGAGAAAGCCGGTGTGCGCCAGTACATCCGCTTCAATACGCCGGCGCGCGGCGTCTCCTACGACAAGGCCACCGGCCAGTTCACAGTGACCGTGCACGATCACACGCGCAACGAGACCTACTCCGAGCAGTTCGACTACGTGGTGGTGGCCACCGGTCACTTCTCCATCCCCAATGTCCCCGAATTCCCGGGCTTCTCGCACTTTGGCGGCCGCGTACTGCACGCCCACGACTTTCGTGATGCCCTAGAATTCAAGGACAAGGATGTGCTGATCGTCGGCGCCAGCTACTCGGCCGAGGACATCGGCTCGCAGTGCTACAAGTACGGCGCGCGCTCCATCACCAGTTGCTACCGTACCAACCCGATGGGCTACGACTGGCCCTCAAACTGGGAAGAGAAGCCCAACATGACCCACGTCGAGGGCAAGCGGGTGTTCTTCCAGGACGGCAGCAGCAAGGAGATCGACGCGATCATCCTGTGCACCGGCTACCTGCACCACTTCCCCTACATCGACGAAGATCTGCGCCTCAAGACCAACAACCGCCTGTGGCCCCTAGGCCTCTACAAAGGCATCTTCTGGGAAGAGAACCCCAAGATCATGTATGTCGGCATGCAGGACCAGTGGTACAGCTTCAACATGTTCGACGCGCAAGCCTGGTACGCACGCGACGTGGTTCTGGGCCGCATCAAGCTGCCCGACTACGACACCATGCACGCTGAAGACCTGCGCTGGCGCGAGGACGAGCTCAAGCTCGAGACGGCCAAGGAGATGTACGAGTACCAGGGCGAGTACATCCGGCAGCTGATCGAGGCCACCGACTACCCGACCTTCGACATCGACGCCGTCAACGAGACCTTCCTGCAGTGGAAGCACGACAAGGCCGAGGACATCATGGGCTACCGCAACAAGTGCTACCGCTCGGTGATGACCGGCTCGATGGCGATCCCGCACCACACGCCGTGGCTCGACGCGCTCGATGATTCGCTCGAGGCCTACCTCAACGCGCCTTCCGGCAAGTAGCGCAGCGTGCGTACGGTCGAGGGTTGGCTGCGGCATGTCGCGGCCGGTGGTGGCGAGACCCGCCTCGAGCTGGCGAGTGGCGACCGGCTGCGTTTGATCGACCCCGAGGGCGGCCAGACTGGCGAGGTCCTGCTCGCCGCGGCAGGCGATCCGCCCGCCGGCCTGGACTGGACCGCCATCAGCCCTGCCGAGGCCGGGGTAGACCCTTGGCTGCTGGCCACCGCGGGTGCCGTGCTCTACCGCGCAACCGTGTTCGGTGAGCGCTCGAGGCCGGGCGACACCTCAGAGCTCGGGTGCGTAGCCGCGGCGCGCGTGGTGCTGCGCGCACCGGGTGCACGCATGTCGCCCGAGAGCCAAGACACTGCCACGCCCCTGTTGGCCGAGATTCTCCCGGCCGAATCACGCAGCGGCCATGCTCCGACGCCGCTCGCCGAGCCACTGCTCGACCTGCGTGTCAGCGCCGGCACCGCCGCCGCCTACACCGTGCGCGCCGGCGACTACATCCAGGTCATCGACGTCGACGGCCGACAGTGCTCGGACTTCCAGGCCTTCCACGCCGGCGACCTCGCCGGCGGCGGGGAATTCGGCATCGACCCGACCACCACGCGCACGCTGATGGGCACCGCATCGCCCGGGCCCGGGCTGCATTCGCGCTTCTTCGATGCGCGCCAACGGCCACTGGTCGAGGTGGTGCGCGACACCGTGGGCCGGCACGACACCTTCATGCTGGCCTGCAGCGCAAAGTACTACGAGGACATGGGCTACCCCGGTCACCCCAACTGCAGCGAGAACTTCAACCGCGCACTGACGCCGCATGGCGTGGCGCCGCGCACCGGCTGGCCGGCGATCAACTTCTTTTACAACACGCTCTATCAGGCCGACGACACCATCACCCTCGACGAGCCCTGGTCACGGCCGGGCGACTACGTGCTGCTGCGCGCGCTCACCGACCTGGTCTGCGTCTCGTCCGCCTGCCCCGACGACATCGACCCGGCCAACGGCTGGGAGCCGACCGACATCCACGTGCGCACCTACCCGGCGGCGTGCAACTTCAGCAAAGGCATCGCGTTCCGTATGAGCCCCGACTCCGAGCCCCGCATCACCCGCGAGACCGGCTTTCACGCCGCCACCACCGCGCTCACCCGGCGGATGGTGGAGTACCGCGGCTTCTGGCTGCCCGAATCGTTCTCCGGCAACGGCCCGATCGACGAATACTGGGCCTGCCGTGAGCGTGCGGTGCTCATCGACCTGTCGGCGCTGCGCAAGTTCGAGGTCACCGGGCCGGATGCCGAGGCGCTGGTGCAGGCGGCGGTGACGCGCGACATCCGCAAGCTGGCTGTGGGCCAGGTGGTCTACACCGCCTTCTGCCACGACCACGGCGGCATGCTCGACGACGGCACCGTGTTCCGCCTCTGCCAGAACAATTTCCGCGTCGTCTGTGGCGACGAATACGTCGGCGCCTGGCTGCGCGAACTGGCGCAGCGGCTCGGCCTCAAGGTCTGGGTGCGCAGCTCGACCGACCAGCTGCACAATGTCTCGCTGCAGGGGCCGCGCTCGCGCGACATCCTGCGCCAAGTCCTGACCACCCCGGCCCACCAGGCCTCGGCCGACGAGCTCAAGTGGTTCCGCTTCACCGTTGGCAAGATCGACAACCGCGCGGTGGTGGTGTCGCGCACCGGCTACACCGGCGAGCTCGGTTACGAGGT
>RFSW01000191.1 GCA_009923755.1 Betaproteobacteria bacterium
CGCAGGCGCGGGTTGAAGCTGGCGTCGCCGCCGCCCATCTTGGCAGCGACGGTGATCTCCTTGGCGAGCCGGGAGAAGATGCGGCCGCGCTTCTCATCCTGGCGACCCTTGCGGTGCTGGATGTTGGCCCATTTGCTGTGTCCTGCCATGTCGCGATGCCTTTTGTTATGGCGCTGTTCCGAGGCGCGCAGTATAGCCGCCGCGCCGTAAAGCCGAGGCAGCAGCGCCCCGACCAGCGGCGTGACAAAGCGCCTGCGCACGCTCTTGAAATCGCCCGGGCAGCCCCCAACTGCCATCCAGCCCGGCTCATAGAGGCCAATAGCAAAACACCCGGAGACGCACCATGCAAGACGACAAGGAGATGCCGCCGGCCGACGCCGCGAGCGACACCATCCCGACCAGCGGGGAGACGCCGGAGGCTGCCCCGGCCGCCGCGGACGACCTCGCCCGACAACTCGAAGAGGCGCGCGCCGCGCTCCTCTATGCCCGCGCCGAGGCCGAGAACATCCGCAGGCGCGCCGCCGAGGACGTGCAGAAGGCGTCACGCTTTGCCGTGGAGAAGTTCGCCGGCAGCTTGCTGTCAGTGCGTGACAGCCTCGAGGCCGCACTGGCCACCGACGCCGGCAACACCCAGGCGCTGCGCGAGGGCGTCGAGCTCACGCTCAAGCAACTCGAGTCGGCCTTCGATGGTGCACAGGTGCGCGCCGAGAGCCCCTTGGGCGAGAGGTTCGACCCCAACCGCCATCAGGCCCTGTCCATGGTCGACTCCGACCAGCCGGCCAATACCGTGGTCGCCGTCATGCTCAAGGGCTACACCCTGCACGAGCGGGTGCTGCGCCCGGCTTTGGTCACGGTGGCCAAGGGCGGCTGACCCCCGGTTTCTCCCGGCATTTCCGCAGGAACGCACCCGCCCGGCACGCCCTCGCAAGGGGCATGCCGGGCGGTTTCATTTCCTGCAAGTATCCGCCACAGAGAACTTGCGGAACCTCGTATCTTGGTGCACAATCGGTGAAGTCCGATTGCACTCCGGAGCCATCCCCATGAGCGAAGCCAGCGAACTGAACAACATCGAAGGTGCCGTCAAGTGGTTCGACCCCCGCAAGGGCTACGGCTTTGTCGTGGGCCCGCAGGGCCAGGACATCTTCGTCCACTTCTCCGTGATCGACCAGGCCGAAGGCTTCAAGACCCTCCGCGACGGCGAGTCCGTGACCTACTCGGCCTCCAA
>RFSW01000192.1 GCA_009923755.1 Betaproteobacteria bacterium
CCCTGCTCATCCAGCCGACCTGACCGCAGGGCACGGGCGGTGCCAGTGCAGATCACCGCGTCCCACGGCTTTACCGGCGCTGTGAGCAGCGCGGCGATGGCGCGGCGCTTGCCGGGGGTCGTGGTGGTCGTGTTCATCCGCAAATCTTATCGCGCCGGAACGCGCGGTCAGCTAAAAGCCCTGGAACAGAAAATCGAGCGCACCGGCGATGACTGCCCGTTCCGCGGCCAAGGAGGTCACCACGCCGCGCAGCATGCGCGCCGGCACGGCCGCCATCTTGGGGGTCTCGAGCATGAACTCGGAGCCATTGATGCGGAACACCGGCATGAGACGCGTGGGGATGGGCGCCGCGGGGAAATGCGCGAGGCTGCGGAGGGGGATGACCATGCGCGTGTCGAGACCGTCGAGCAGGTCGCTCTGCACGTCAAGCAGATAGGGCGTGGTCTGGGCGTGCGCGCCCGGGTTGCGGTAGACGTCGTAGCGCGACACTAGAAGCTTCGCCACTCGTCGAGCGGCAGACCCTGCTCCGCCACCGTGCGGTTGTAGGCGTCGATGAATGCCGCGTGCTGCTCGCGCCAGCGGCGCTCCTGCTCACGGCGCACCAGTTCGCGCAGGTGGGCATCGCACTCGCGCGAGATGTTGATGCCGAGCTCGCGGGCAGCATCGAGGACGTCGGCGCTGAGGCTGAGGTTGGTGGCTCGGCGGGTCATCGGCGGACGGTGGCTCATGCGCATTAAACAATGCGCACCTTACCATGCGTACCGCCGTGCCCGCAGCAACCCCGTCAGACGAAGTCCGCCACCCCCATCTGCGCAGTATTGGTGAGCACCGCCACGAGGTCGAGTTCGGCGGCCGCTACCACGTCGGCATCGCCGGCCTGCGCGGTGTAACGCAGCACCACCGAGGCCATGCCGTCGTCGAGCACCAGCAGCACCTGCTCACCGACCGCTACCGCGGCATCGAGGCCGGCCACGGCGGCGCCCAGCGCGCCCCCCGGTGCCAGCAGTTGCGCCTCGAAGGCGGCGTAGTCGCTGGCGAGGCTGCGGGCGCTGGAGGCGAACATGGCGGCGCAGTAGAGGCCCTGCAGGTTGGGCCCGTTGTCGGCGATGTTGCCGGTGACGATGAGTACCTCCGCGGCGGGGTCGGCCGCCAGCGCATTGGCCAGGGTGGTGCCAGCCACGGCGGTGATGCCACCGGTGA
>RFSW01000193.1 GCA_009923755.1 Betaproteobacteria bacterium
CGTGCTTGACAGTTCGTATCTGAGCCTTGGATTCCAGGCCACTTCGACCTCTGAGCTGGGAGACCGAATCTCCTTTGGAGGCACCGCCCGCACGCTGCAGACGGCCACCTTCACCATGGTGAACTGGGCCCGGTACAACGACTACAACGTGGGCGGTCAGTACTACGGAGATGGCCAGTGGGCGGGTAACGGCTTCAACCACAGCTTCACGCTGAACATCTACGAGGCTGGCTCGGGCAGCAGCCCCGGCAGTCTGATCACCTCGATCACCGAGACCAAGTTCATCGCGTATCGCCCGACCGTCTGGGCGACCAACGGCTACGCCCAGAACATCAGTTTCGACCTGTCTGCTCTGAACATCACCGTTCCGGACTCGATCGTCTGGGGTCTGGCGTACAACACCCAGTCGTACGGGAGCAGCCCGCTCGGTGTGGGCGGTCCCTACAACTCGCTCAACATGGGCCTGAACGACTATGCGGGCGGTGGTGTGTCTGCGGGCTCGACCGATCTGGACAAGCTGTTCTGGAAGACCACGTACCCTGGGTACTCTCCCGCGGGTCAGTTCGCCGAGTTCAGTGGTTGGACTGGTTACAACCCCATGGCCAGCTTCACTGCCATCCCCGCCCCCGGCGCGATCGCACTGCTCAGCGCCGCCGGCCTGGTCGGCGGCCGTCGCCGCAAGGCCTGATTCACTTCACCAAGTCGCATCTTCCTGCCGCGGACGCGCGGCGGGCCACACTCCCAAGCCCCTCGGCGCACGCACGCCGGGGGGCTTTTGTTTGAGACTCGCGCGCAGCAACACAAGGGCCGCCTTCGGGCCGTCGCCCACGAGGCGTGCGAGGCGATCGCCGCCTAGATCCACAGCCGCTCGATCGGCACCGCGAACATGCCGTCGCCGAAACCCATGGTGAGTTCGCCGTCGTAGGCCACCACGCCGCAGCTGAATCGCTTGCCGCAGGCCTCCCGCAGCACCTTCAGGCCGTTGAAGTCCGAGGCGCGCACGGTCGACGACGCCTTCACCTCGACGCCACTCACGCGACCGGCGCCGTGCTCGAGCACGATGTCCACCTCCGCACCGTCACGATGGCGGAAGTGGCTGAAGCTGATCCGCTCGTCGAGACCGGACGCCTGCCTGCGAAGCTCCTGGTACACGAACGTCTCCAGCATCTGC
>RFSW01000194.1 GCA_009923755.1 Betaproteobacteria bacterium
ACGACGAGATCGACTACCTGGTGGAGGCCTACGCTGCCCTCGGCCGCGACCCCACCGACGCCGAGCTGGTGATGTTCGCGCAGGCCAACTCGGAGCACTGCCGGCACAAGATCTTTAACGCCGACTTTGTGGTGGACGGCGAACAGCAGCCGCAGAGCCTGTTCGCCATGATTCGCGAGACGCATCGCGCGAATCCTCAGCACACGCTGAGCGCCTATTCGGACAACGCGGCGGTGATGGCGGGCGCCACCGTGCCGCGCTTCTACCCGCGCGAGGTGCCGGCCACCGGCGCGCGCGAGTACGGCTTCTCCGAGGAGCCGGTGCACACCCTGATGAAGGTGGAGACGCACAACCACCCCACCGCCATCGCCCCATTTGCCGGTGCAGCGACGGGCGCGGGCGGCGAGATCCGCGACGAGGGCGCCACCGGGCTGGGCGCCAAGCCCAAGGCCGGGCTGTGCGGGTTCAGCACCAGTTACCTGCGGGTGCCGGGGGTGGAGCTGCCGTGGGAGGCCGGAAGCATCGGCCGGCCGGACCGTATTGTGAGCCCGCTGCAGATCATGCTCGACGGGCCCATAGGCGCCGCGGCGTTCAACAACGAGTTCGGCCGGCCCAACCCCGCGGCGTTCAACAACGAGTTCGGCCGGCCCAACCTGGCGGGCTACTTCCGCACCTTCGAGCAGGTGGTCGACGGCCGGGTGCGTGGCTACCACAAACCGATCATGATCGCTGGCGGCATCGGCAACGTGGCCGAGCCGCATGTCCTCAAAAATGGCTTTCCGGCCGGGTCGCTGCTGATCCAGCTCGGCGGGCCGGCGCTGCGCATCGGCTTGGGCGGTGGCGCGGCGTCGTCGCTAGCCACCGGGGCGAATTCCGCCGACCTCGACTTTGACTCGGTGCAGCGCGGCAACCCGGAGATCCAGCGGCGCGCGCAAGAGGTGATCGACCGCTGCTGGCAGATGGGCAAGTCCAACCCCATCCTGCTCATCCACGACGTCGGCGCCGGCGGCCTGAGCAACGCCTTCCCCGAGCTGGCGCACAGCGCCGGCTGCGGCGCACGCTTTGAGCTGCGCAAGGTGCCCAACGAGGAGCCGGGCATGAGCCCGATGG
>RFSW01000195.1 GCA_009923755.1 Betaproteobacteria bacterium
GGGTCGATCCCGGCAAACACATCGCGGTAGAGGGTGCGGGCACCGTGCCAGATGTGGCCAAAGAAGAAGAGGAGCGCGAAACAGGCGTGGCCGAAGGTGAACCAACCGCGGGGTGAGCTGCGGAAGGTGCCGTCGGAGTGGTAGGTCTCGCGGTCGAATTCAAAGGCTTCACCCAGCTGGGCCTTGCGGGCCAGGCGCTTCACATCGGCCGGATCGGTGAAGGTCTGGCCGTTGAGAGCACCGCCATACACGGTCGCCGTCACGCCGGTCTGCTCGAAGGAGTACTTCGCTTCAGCCCGTCGGAAGGGGATGTCAGCGCGCACGATGCCCTGGCTGTCCTCGAGCACCACAGGGAAGTTCTCGAAGAAGTTGGGCAGGCGGCGCACCTGCAGGTCACGGCCGTCCTTGTCGGTGAAGGTGATGTGGCCGAGCCAGCTGGTGGGCAGGCCATCACCGTTCACCATCGGACCCACGCGGAACAGACCGCCCTTGGCGGGGCTGTTGCCGACGTAGTCGTAGAAGGCGAGCTTTTCAGGAATCGAGGCGTAGGCCTGTTCCTTGGTGGCGCCGTTGTCGAGGGCCGTCTGCACGCGCCGGTTGATTTCTGTTTTGAAGTAGCCCTGGTCCCACTGGTAGCGGGTGGGGCCAAACAGTTCGATCGGCGTCGCCGCAGCGCCGTACCACATGGTGCCGGCCACGATGAAGGCCGCAAAGAACACCGCCGCGATGGCGCTGGAGAGCACCGTTTCGATGTTGCCCATGCGCAGGGCCTTGTAGAGGCGCTCCGGTGGGCGGGTGGTGATGTGGAAGATGCCGGCGATGATGCCGACGATGCCGGCGGCGATGTGGTGGGCCACGATGCCGCCCGGGTTGAAGGGGTTGAACCCCTCAGGGCCCCAGGCCGGTTGCACCGGCTCCAGATGGCCCGTGATGCCGTAGGGGTCTGAGACCCACATGCCGGGGCCAAACACGCCGGTGAGGTGGAACGCGCCGAAACCGAAGCAACCCAGGCCGGCCAGCAGCAGGTGGATGCCGAAGATTTTGGGCAGATCAAGGGCCGGCTCCCCGGTGCGGGGGTCCTGCCAGATCTCGAGGTCCCAGTAGGTCCAG
>RFSW01000196.1 GCA_009923755.1 Betaproteobacteria bacterium
ACACCAACACCGTTGATCGAGTCGCCACGTACGAGATACCCAAGGTCGACCGCACCGTAGATCTGCACGCCCTCGGCCATGGCCGGGGCATTTGATCCAATGCCCCTGTTTGCGTGGCTGCCTGCTGTTAGACTTCCGATAACCCTCCACTTTTATCATACAAATCATTAACTTATGAGTGCGTCTATCATTTAGACTAATTACGGATGGCAATTATCCTCATGTCGATGGCCAATCTGATTGACACATCCTTCAAACGGGAAAGGCTGAAGTCTCGAAAATCGCCGTACTGGGTGAGGCTTTTGCCCAAGCGCTTCATCGGCTACCGTAAATCCGTATTTGGCGGTGGGACCTGGATCGCCAAGTACGAGGGACACGGTGTCCTCTCCCGACGGGAGAAGGTTCTGGGGCATGAAACCGAGTTGCCCTCGTTCGAGGTGGCCGAGTCCGAAGCGCGGGCGTGGTTCCGCGAGGTCGTGAATTCGCTGGCGAGTCCGCCGCTACGGTTGGCACTGCCTGCAAAGCCTACGTCGATACTCTAAGACGCCAAGGCCGGTTCAAGACCGCCGACGACGCGACTCGGATGTTCGCCCGCTTCGTCAGCGGGACGGTCTTTGGCAAGACCCGGCTGGCGGATCTCGCCGCCCCGGTCACGCAGGCCTGGTTCGATGGGCTGATGGACGCAGCACCGCCGGATCCGGAGCGCCGCAGGGCCGCCAGAGCGACTGCCAACCGCAAGTTGGCCTCGGTGAGAGCAGCCCTTAATCACGCTTATCGGGTGCTCAGCTGGGTCGACAGCGACCGTGGCTGGACGCCGGTGCGGCCGCATGGCTCGCTGGTCAAGCGTGACAATCCGGTCAAGCAGCGGGATGCCGCATTCCTGACCAAGCCGGAGCGGCAGCGACTGCTGGCTTGCCTAAAGCCCGATCTGGCCGATTTCTGCAGGGCGATTCTGCTCTCGGGCGCCCGTCCGGGCGAGATTGCCAAGTTGAGGGTCGGCGACTACACCCGCGGAACCGGCGAACTCCACGTCCCCTTCGACACCAAGGTGGGCGGCCGCACCATCATCGTCTCCAGCCAGATGCGTGAGTTGGTGGAGCGTTGCGCG
>RFSW01000197.1 GCA_009923755.1 Betaproteobacteria bacterium
CCTCGAACTCACCGCAGCCCGCCTCGATGCCAGCGGTGACGCCGGCGGCGGCAGCATCTACATCGGCGGCGGTTGGCAGGGCGCGTCTATCGACGGCCGACTCTCCGCACTCACCACCCGCATCTCCGCGGACTCCGTCCTCAACGCCTCAGCGCTGCACACCGGCAACGGCGGCACCATCGTCGCCTGGTCCGATATCCACAACCCCGAGTCCAACACCACCGTCAGCGGCACCCTCACCGCACAAGGCGGCGCACAAGCCGGCGACGGCGGACGGATCGAGACCTCGGGCGCATTGGTCGACATCGCGACGGCGCGGATCAATGCAAGCGCGCCCCGTGGAAGCGGAGGCCTGTGGCTGATTGACCCTTACGACTACACGATTGACAGTGCTGCAGCCGGAGCAATCTCGGGTAGCCTCGGTGGCGGCACCTCGGTCACAGTCACGACAGCCGTTCAAAACACCACGCTCGGTGCCTCGGCAGCTGATTCCGTTCCTGGTGGCTCCGGCAATGGGGACATCACCGTCACCGCGAGCATCTCCAAGACTGCCGGCCCCGGCCTCGACGCCACGCTGACACTCAAGGCCCATCGCCGCGTCACTGTTGCCACCGGCAGTGGCATCTCCAGCACCAGCGGCAAACTCAACGTCGTGCTCTGGTCCGACTTCGACGGCACGCAAGACGGTGGTGTAGCCATCGATGCACCCATAAGTACGAATGGCGGCCACCTTTGGGCTGGCGGTACAGCGTCTGGCGGCGGCAGCAGCACTTGGAACGGCCTGACCGTCGGTAACGGACCGTCAGTCGGCCACCAATCTGCGAACCATAACGCATTCGACCTGAGCTCAAGCATAAACACGGCGGGCGGACACACCCTGCTTTGGGCCGGCACAGGTAACAACAGCCAAAACGGTATAGGCATCAAGAAGAGCGCCTCCCTGATAGACCCATCGATCAACACCGGCTCAGGCAACCTCACCCTGATCGCCCGCTCGCTCTACAACTGGGATGGCTCCAACGCCACCCTCGGCGTCTCCACCACCGGCACGCTCACCCTCGCACCCGATACCGCGAGCGCGTGGTCGAGCTTCAATTGG
>RFSW01000198.1 GCA_009923755.1 Betaproteobacteria bacterium
TGCCACCAGGGGCACCACCCCGAGTTGGACCAGTGCCGCGAACTCGTCGCTCATCGGACCGAAGGTCGCGACGGCATCGTTGTCACCGGCCCCCAGCGACAGGTTGACGGCAACGACGTTGTACAGCGCGGCGTTGCGGATGACCCACTGCAGCGCCTGCTGGATGTCGTTGTCGGTGCCGCCGCCGATCTCCGTGAGGGCCTGCAGCAGGATCAGGTTGGCATCGGGCGCCATCCCGGGTGCGTTGCGCAGCTCGGAGGCCACTAGCGAAGCCACGTGCGTACCGTGTTTGTCGATGCTGGTCAGGCGCGTATTGGCGCCGTCCCGTTCCATCGAAAAGTCGGCGGAGAAGATGATGCGGTCCGCCACCCCGTCGCGATCGGCATCTGCGCCGAAGGCCGGGTGATCGAGGTCGAAGGAGCTGTCGATCACCACCACCGTCTGCCCTGCGCCGCTGATCCCGTTGAACCGCCCGTCCGCCAGAAAGGCATCGAGGCCTGCGTTACGGGTGGTGGTGCTGCTGATGAAGTTGCTCAATTGGAAGCTGAGCGGGAACACCCGGCCGTCTGACGGACTCACCGAGAAATCCGGCCCGTTCTTGGCACCGCCAGCTAGGGTGACCGCGGTATCGACTGCCGTGGAGATGTCGGCGAGGGCGCGTTCCAGGGTGGTCCGATCGGCGCCCACCGTGCCGAGAAAGCCGCGTGCCGAAGCGGCGGCAGCGTTGCCGGAGTAGGCCGCACCGCCATCGGCGCGGGCCGCCAACCGAGCGACGAACGACTCCATCACCTGCAGCTTGTTCGCCACTGTCGCGGCATCCTCGTTGCGCGCGCCATTGAGCACCGCGAACGCCATCTCGGCCAATGTGAAATGGCCAGCTGCGAGTTCGTTTAGCCAGTAGGCTGCGCCGGCAGGTTCGGCGACCCGCCCGAAGAGATTCAGGTAGATGGCGTTAACCTGCTCAGCCAGCGAGGCACTGGCATAGAGGGCTTGCGACTCGGCAGATGCGCTGAAGGCGGCGATCACATCGCGCTGCGATGCAGCAGCAAAGGCGCTCAGCCCGGTGGGGTCCGGCGGGCG
>RFSW01000199.1 GCA_009923755.1 Betaproteobacteria bacterium
TCCATGTCGCCGGGCAGCTCGATGTTGGCATGCAGTTCGATCGGCGTGCCGTCGAAGGTCTTGGCCGGCGATGTGCGCAGGCGGGCGAGTTTGCGCCGCTCGATCTGCAGCTCCGAGGCGCGCAGGCGGTATTCGGCGAGCACCTCACGACCGGGGTTGACGATCACTGCGCCGATACCTCCGTCGACGATCAGCAGGTCGCGGTCGTGGATCAGCTCGCGGGCATGGCGCAGCGATACCACCGCCGGAACGTTGAGGCTGCGCGCAAGGATGGCGGTGTGTGAGGTGACGCCACCGACGTCGGTGAGGAAAGCCTCAAAGCGCTGCTGCTTGAAGTGCACGACATCTGATGGCGCGAGGTCGTGGGCGATCAGGATGGTCTCGCCGGGGCCACTGCGCGGTCCCTTGCCAGCATGGCCCATCAGGCCCTTGAGCACCCGTTCGACCACCTGTTCGACGTCGGCGCGCCGTTCGCGCAGGTAGGCATCCTCGATCGCTTCGAACTCGGCGACTAGCGTGTCCATCTGCTGCTTGAGCGCCCATTCGGCGTTGCAGTGGTGATTGCGGATGCGGTCGCGCGGCTCCTCGGCCAGCGTCGGGTCGTTGAGGATCATCAGGTGCAGCTGGACGAAGGCGGCGTACTCCGGCGGCGCGTTGGCCGGGATCTTGTCCATCAGCGACTGCAGCTCGGTGTGCGTCTCGTCCATGGCGCGATCGAAGCGCGCCACCTCGGCCTCCACAGCTCCCTTGGCGATCTCGTAGTGAGGCACCTCAAAGGCGGCATGCGCCATGACCTGTGCGTGGCCGATGGCGATACCTCCGGAGACACCGATGCCGTGTATAACAAAACTCATGCGCTGACTATACGCCAGCCGGTCGTAAAGCCCTCCGGCTTGTCGCAAGGGCTGCCGCTCCGCTAGCATCAGGGGCAAGGAGCCAGCCAATCAAAATGCCTTGCATCGCGGTCTTCAACCAGAAGGGTGGCGTCGCCAAGACGACCAGCACGCTCAACCTGGCGACCGCCTTGGCTCGCGCCGGCTGGAAGGCGTGGGCGATCGATATGGACGCACA
>RFSW01000200.1 GCA_009923755.1 Betaproteobacteria bacterium
CTGGCGGCCAAGCTGGCGCCCTACCGCACCGGCCACGGCAAGCCGCTGCGCCTGATCATCATGGGCATCCCCAATGTGGGCAAAAGCACGCTGATGAACGCGCTGCTGCAGCGGCGCGTGGCCAAGGTGGGCGACGAGCCGGCGGTGACCAAGAACCAGCAGCGGCTGGATCTGGACGAGAACACAGTGCTGATCGACACGCCGGGCATGATGTGGCCGAAGATCGCGCACGATTCGGATGGCTACATGCTGGCCGCCAGCCACGCCATCGGCCGCAACGCGGTCATCGACGAGGAAGTAGCGGCGCAGCTGGGGGCGATGCTGCTGGTGCGCTACGCCGACCGCGTCGCGGAGCGTTACAAGCTGACACCAGATGCGGTGGCCACGCTCGACGGCGAGGGCCTTGTCGAGGCAGTGGCGCGGCGGCGCGGGTTTGTCGTCAAGGGCGGCGGCATCGATCTGGAGAAAGCGGCGCTGACCCTGCTGCAGGACTACCGCGACGGGGCGCTGGGCCGCATCAGCCTGGAGACGCCGGAATCGCGTGCAGCGATGCTGCGCGGGGCCGCAGAACGGGCGGCCGCACTGGCTGCCGCCGCATCGGCTGAACAGTCGCCCGACCCCGCGGTCTGAGGCCCGTCCTCTCGCCAACCCGGCGACTCATCCTCAAGCAAGGCTCCCATGCGCACGGAAACCCCAACCACCATCTACCTCGACCAGTACACCCCGCCCGCGTGGTGGGTCGACACCATCGACCTCGTCATCGCCATCCATGACGACCACGCTTTGGTGACTGCGCAACTGAAGGTCCGCCGAAACGCGGATGTCCCGGCCGCCGCGATGTGGCTCGACGGCGAGGCAATGACGCTGGTCTCGGTCGCGGTGGACGGCATCGCGCTTGCTGCCTCCGCGTACACGCTCAGCGACAAGGGCCTGAGCCTGCCATTGGCCGGAGACGCTGCGCGCATCACCACCGTGGTCCGCATTGAGCCGGACCAGAACACCGCCCTCTCCGGCCTGTACCGCAGCCGCGACGGCTACTTCACGCAGTGCGAGGCCGAGGGCTTCCGCCG
>RFSW01000003.1 GCA_009923755.1 Betaproteobacteria bacterium
ACGAACACGACATCGAGGTCATTGGCCGCGGGCTCGGTCTCGGGCATCGGGCGGCGACGCTCGCGCAGCTCGTAACCAAGTCGGTCCGCGACGAGAAGGAGCGCGTTGATCGCCCGCGTCTCGATGGCGGCGTTGACCCGCACAACCGAGAGCACGTTGCTCCAGGTCGGGCGGTCCTCGAGCGGATCGCGCTCGAACCCGAGGAGGCTGTCCATGAACGCTTCGGTGAGGGGCGGGATGTCGATCTCGCGGCCGTCGACGAACCGCACCAGCATGCCCGTGTAGGGCAGCTGCGTGACCGACAGCACCACTTCAGGCCGATCATGGAACAATTGCTCGTAGACGCTCGCGTCGCTCTCGGTCAGAACCCACTCGAGCAAATGTTTTTTTATGGTGGTTGAAAGCATCGAGAAACTCCTTGTGTGTTTATTTTATCATGCAAATAGAGGGAATGAAATTGGTTTGAGCTTGGCTTTTTTATCGTTTGTCGCAAATTACCTCAAATGCACGGTATTCTAAACTTACCTTTATGATTTGTTTGCCATAATGGATGTCATGACCGATACGTCCCTGACGCGCTCCACGGCCTGCAATCTGATCCTGCTCGCCACCCTCCCGACCGGAGATCTCCTCGCCACCGCCTTCGATCTCGAGGACCGCACTTTGCCAGCGCGCGATGCGCACCAGAAGGCCGCGATGGTCCAGCGCGAGCTGATCGTGGTCTCGATCTTCCGGCGCTACATCGCCACCGCCGACCGCCGCGCCGATCACATCCTGCCCGAGCAGCAGTACACGCTGCTCGGTGCCTCGCTCGAGCGTCTCGTCGCCCCTCCAGGGCAGGTCCTAGCCGCGCTGCGCACCCATCTCGTCGATCCTGCCCTCGATCTGACGCCGGAGCTGACCGCGGCCGCCCACATGCAGGCCTCCAACGGTCTGCCGCCCGATGTCCCGCCGCTCGGGCGCATCATGACCAAGGCACGCACCGCCATCGCCGGTGAGGACATGCCCATCCTCGATCCACTCGCCATGAAGTCTCTCCTGATGGCTCAGGCCTGTCTGCGCGCGATGTTGCCCGTCGCGCACCGCCGCCCCGATCTCGTGATGCGGACCGCCCCGGCCGATCCCTTACCGCTGCGCTTGGCCCAGGAGCTCGCCAACGCCGTCCTCCTCTCCGGTCTGCCGGCGGGGGAGAAAGAGCGTCAGGACATCGAGAACCTGACCTGTATTGCCGAAGAGCTGCTCTCAGCGGCAGGGCTCTCGAACCTCGCCCGGCAGTTGGCGGACTTCAGGGCGCATTTTGCGTTGGCTCCTGCCGCAGCCGGTACGGCACTGCCGGATCCCGCCGTGCCAGCTCTGATCGCCGGAGGACGCGCCCATGCCGCAGCCGACCGGTAGTGCCGCGGCGACCGTCTGGCGGATCGGTGACCGCGCCATCGTCGAGGGGGCGGCGCGCTTCGAGGGTACGGTGACGGCGCTCTTCACCCTGACGGCCGCCGACGCCGACAAGCTGCGGATCAAGTATCCCTGGATCGAGGCCGGCGATCTGGTGCTCGTCCTGATGGACGACAGCGGCACGCAGCGCACCCGCATCGCCTCCGATCCGACCGTGCGCCGCGTCATCACCCCAGCCGCCGCCAGAGGAGAGGAACCTTGACCACACACAATGCTACATTGCCGTATTTTCGCAAACTCGCCGCGATGCCGATCGGCACGCTTCTCCATCACATCGTCGAGCAGGACGCCCCGGGCCTGGTACCGCTAACCGTGCTCGAGGAAGCCGCGGACATCCAACGCCAGCTCATCGTCATCGCCGCCTTCAAGCGCGATCTTCACACCGAAGGCTTGCTCGTCTCTCGACTGTCGCCCCACGGCCGCGAGACGCTGCGGGGTGCGACCGTCAGCTCTTATCTCGCGCCCGCCGAGGGCCTGCTGGCCGACTTTGCCCGCACCCATCTCGCCGATCCGGACGCGGATCTCTCGGCTTACCTGACGGTCGCCAAGATCCAACAGACCGCCAACGCCGTCGCACCCGAGGTGCCGACCATCGGGATCATTCTCTCGAGCCCCGCCGCCGCGCTCGGCCCCGACGGCCGCGCGTTGTTCGACCGCGACCTCGTCCGCGCCGCC
Source organism: Betaproteobacteria bacterium (assembly GCA_009923755.1). Taxonomy (GTDB): domain Bacteria; phylum Pseudomonadota; class Gammaproteobacteria; order Burkholderiales; family UBA3065; genus UBA3065. The sequence continues at coordinate 2,128 of RFSW01000003.1, forward strand.
CTCATCGTCAGCGCCTGCCTGCAGGCCCTGGTGCCCGATAGCCGTCGGCCGGTGATGCTCGCCCCGCGCGCCGGTGTGGAGAGCGAAAGATCAGCGTCGGCCCGCGACCGGGGGTTCGATCTCGGCTTTGCCGTTCGCAGCACGCAGCAGATTGCCGGCGCCGTGCTCTCCGGCGAGCACCCGCTCGACGCGAGCGTCCGCACCACGCTTCTGGGCTATCTGCGCCTGGCCGAACGCCGTCTCGTTCGCGACGGGTTCTCGACGTTCGCAGGTCAGCTCTCTGTCTTTCGTCAGCACGCAATGGATACCGGTGCCATGGTTCCCCCACAGACCCTGACTGTGTCCTGATCGTGCGGACGGAGACCCCTGCCCACGCCCACCACGGGGGAGGGGAGAACTGGAACGGGGCCGGACATGCTGATGTCCGGCCCCGCTTTTGTGAGTGTGTTTCTATGTCAGTTGCTGCTGGTCGCCGGCGTCTCGGGTTTGGCCGGCCGGGCGGCGATCGCCGATTGCATCTCGGTCCAGGTCGCGGCCACGCGCGTGCCGATGATGTCGCTCATCTCCTGCTCGGTCTCCGTGAGTATCGCGCGCATCTCCCGCGCGCTTTCGACCGACGTGCGATAGGCCTGACCGAACAGATCCGCCTGCAGCTGCATCCGCCGGTCCGGCGTCTCGTGCCCGAGCGTCTCGGCCATCCGCGTGTTGTCCTGCACCATGCGCGTGACCATGGCCACCTGCCGCATCATCGCCTTCTGGATGCCGCGCATCGAGCACTGCATGGCCTCGCTCATCGCCTCGGCATTCCGCCGTTGGATATCCAGCACCAGACCGACCGGCGCCATATCCATCGGTGCCGGTACTTTGGGAAATATAAAACCGTTCAATCCATTCTTTTTATTGCTCGCCATATTGATCTCCTGTGAAATGGTTATTAACATTTATATTAATTTTGCTGCGTTTTCCACTCATTATTGTATCGGGTCTTTTATGGAAGATTGGCTGCGTTTCTGGGAGCTCGTCTGGTCGCACTGTTTGCAACCTGTCATCGGCCGCTGTCCGAAGGGGCGGTCATGACCAAATCCAAGTCACGCACCACGCCGCTCTCGCCGGTGCTCCCTATGCTCGCTGCCTTGCAGGACCCTAAGCGCGCGGGCTTGGCCGGCGCAGGCCTGATCCTTGTCCTTGCCGCCGTCCTGATCGTGAAAGCCTCCGCACCCGCGCCGATCTCGGATTGCGAGTTTCTCCTGCTCCTCAAGCGCGAGGCGCTGCGCTGCGGCGAGAAGGTGCTCGCCTACGAGGGCGCGGAGACTCGTCTGCAGTGCGCCGCCCGCCGTGCACTGCGCGTCACCGACACCCGCAATCTCGACCCGCCGCCCCGCGCCGAAACCCTGATCGCTCTCTTCGTTGCGCTCGATGCGCAGGTTCATGCCGGCGTCATTACCCCGGCTGCCGCCACCCGACGTCTCGAGACCTTCGTCGGCCTGAAGGGGTGTCTGGCAGGCGCCGAGGAGACGCCGCGTTAATCTCCCGATAACCAGAATTACCGTATACTGAATGATGGAAGGCAGGCATGGAGCTTTTTTCCCCGTACGAGACCGACAGCATCCTCGACCATCGCATGACGGCCCGCGTGCCGTTCGGCGTCATTCTCCGCGAGATGATCGCGCTCGAAACCCGCGGCACCGAAAAGCTGCCCATCGCCGCGCTCTCGCGCGACCGAAATCCAGAAAGAGCTGATCGTCATCGATCTCATTCGCCGTGACATCGAAGCCGGCGGACCGTATCGCGAGATCATCGAGGAGGCCAAGCTCGGCAACCTCGCCACGGTCAACGCCTGGCTGCTCATCGCGCCCCCGGGGCAGGCGCTCGACGCCTTCCGCGACCGCTTCCTGAAACGGCGCGATCTCGATCTCTCGCCGCTCCTGCACCGGGCGAGCCAGCTGCAGACCACCAACCACGTGCCGGCCAGCGTGCCGCCGATGGGCGCGATCTATACGAGTGCCCAGACGGGCCTCGGGCGCAACGGCGGGGCCATCGTCGACCATTTTGCTCTGAATGCCGCGCTGCTCGTCCAATCGGCCTGCCGGTCTCTCGTCGAGCCGTCCGAGCGTGGCGGGCTCTCCATCGCTAAGGTCTACGACAGCGATCCCGTACCGCTACGCAAAGCCCAGGAGCTCGCTAATCGGCTCCTGGTCGAGCGGCGTCTGCGCACCCCGCAAGAGGCCGCCGAGATCCACGACCTTCTCCAGATCGCAGCCGGCTGGCTGCTCGAGGCCGGCTTCCGCGTCTATGCCCAGACCGTCGTCAATCTCCTCGACCAGCCGCGCGGGCCGCTCTCGTCCTATCGTCTCGAAGCCCCCGATGGGGATCGGGCCGGTGAGATCGGACTGTTTCAACTCCGGCAGTTCGACGCCTGACCCGCGCGAGCGAGGGTCGGCCGCAGCAACGTGCGCCGTGTCCTGGCCCGCTGCGGGCGTTACATCTTGCGCACAGCGGCATTTGTCGAGCGCGACGCGATTTCATGCATGCGTGAGTCAAGGGCCGGCGAGAAGATGCAGTTCTCTGAGGCTGCGTCAGCCAGCACGGCGGCGGCAGCGTCTTCGATCGCAACGAGGGTCTAGGTCGGTCCGATCTCGCCGCGCCGCCGACGTACCATACCCCAACGGGTACTGAGCAAATTTAGTCAAATCCGGCTCTGATTACAATGAATTCCTATCCCATTGTGCCGTCGGCACCGCGCGCACTCGACCATCTCAATGGTGTCTGGTTGCCTCGATGGAGAGGCTCACCGGTCTGGTTCGGTTCTCCGTGCCGCAGCGAACACCGACACCCATGCTCCTCACGGCGCATCCACGTAAGCGGACGCTGCGACAAGCTCACCTGCGGCGCGGGTATCCGCGAGGACGGAGCGCCAGGACCTTGCGTGCTCCAACACCGGCTCGCTGCCGGCGGTATGACGGATGACGAGGATATAGAGGCCGCCTATGGGGACCGTATCGAACGCCGGGCCGCTCATGACCGGCCGCCAGCCGTGCCGCTCGCGCACGATCACCGAGAACCTCCGCGCGTCAGTCGCAAACGTCAGGACAAGCGTCGTCTCGGAATTGCCCGCGCGGGATACAAGACGCGCCACCACGATCCCGTGGGGGGCTTCGCCTTCATGAGATGATCCGGAGGGGCCGTTATGGCGCATACGCATGTATGGCAAGAGTCACAGACTCGACAGCATCTCGCAACACGTCATTGCTTCCGAGCATGGTGCCTGCTGCTGCTCCAGCTGGCGACCTACCGAAAAGCACCCATGGCTCAGCGGGGCTTGCACTTGCGGCTGTACGGTTGTGCGTATCTACGGCATCAGCGCGTGTTTGAGAGACCGGGCCCGTGATAAATAAGCGTCGATTTTCACCACTGAATATGATAGGATAATAAAATATTCTGCTTAGCGCTTCGCGCTTCAGCCACATGCACCCAATCGGCAAAAATCATTTCCATAACGCAGAGTGATAATAGTAATTATGACAATGCATGGAAAAAAAGTGCTCGTTGTTATGTAAAATCACGCTCCGATGTTTTCTCGTCTGGCGGCTGTGATGTCGTGATTGACGACCGAGTTCGGTCTTGTTCGATGCGGCTGTCGATGTCAGACTTATTCCATGGTGTTCTGTCTCGCTTTTTCGCTCTCTTCCGTCCGGCTTCGTCTCGCATTCAGCACGGCCCTCGCTGTCGCCCTTCTCAGCCCTCTCGCGGCAAAGGGCGCCGAGGCGCGTTCTCGCTCGGTCTTCGAAGCCATCACGTCGCGCCCCTGGGCACACGAGCCCGACCGACTGTTGTCGCCCGAGCCGGCGATGCCCGTCCGCGATGGCCGCAGCGGCACCTGCGCTTACACCGAGCTCGTCGGCCAGCTGTTCGGAGATGCCGACCTCTCGATCATCGAGACCCCCTTTCGCGTCAGCTATACGCAGGCGCCACCGCTCGACGCGCTGACGCCACGCGTGACGGTGCTCGTCGATCTGCAGACCGATCGTATCCTGCGCGTGCATTGTCCGCGGCCTGGGTCAACCCCGCGCTGAGCGACCGTCGTCGGCGGGTTGGGTTTTTTGATGAGGCTTGACGCTGAAACGAAGCTCGCTCTTGCCCGCGCTGCGGTCATGTCGCGTCCATCGCGTTCAGGAACCGTACCCGCACCGCCGGAGAGGCCTTCGCGAAACTGTCGTAGAACTGCAGGAGCGCGCACGTCCCGGGATCGGCAATACCGTCGCTGCTGCCGCCGCCGGCTAGCCCGTCGATCGCGACGATCGCGCTGCGCAGCACCGCCTTGATGTCGTGACGGTCGGCGCGCTCGGCTTCCTGCGAGAGAAAGTAGAGGGCGGCGAGGATGCCGCGGATCACCCGGGTTTGATGCGGCATGGCGTTCATGCGGCTTGCGAGGTCACGGCCGCCCGGCCGTAGGAGAGGACACGGTCGTGCAGCCCCGTGGTACGGCGCACCTTGAGGAGGATCTCCGGCGTCACCGCCACCCATCCCGCACGGATCGCATGGCCGGTGCCGAGCGTGCGCTCCGGTCCGATCCAATCGATGTCCCAGCCCGAACGCGTGAAGATGTTGCGCCAGTAGGCCGGGTACATGATGCCGATGTAGCGGGTGATGCCGGTATCGAGCCCGTATTCGAGATAGGCGACCACGATCTCCTGGATGATCCGGCGGCGGGCCTCGGCCGGAAGCCGGTCGTCGACGCAGAAGCGGCTCGCCTCCCAGACCGCGGGGGATTGCGGCAGCTCGATGTCGGTGACGAGGTGGCTGAACACCCGCTGCAGCATGTACGGCCGGTCCGTCGGGTAGAGCCGGCAGACGCCCTCCGCCTCACCCGCCCCGTTGCGGGCGACGAGATAAGTCGTCGCGGGGTTGTCGTAATCGTCGTACTCCAGCTCGCGGATCGTCGGCACGTCCCAGTTCTGCCGCGCGATCACGCTGCGGTAGCGCAGCCGGTGCTGCGCGGCGATCGGATTGCCGTCGAACAGATGGTTGGTCTCAAGCGTGACGCACTCGATCATGGTCTTCGTGGGGTCCCGTGATTACACGGGTTCCATCAGACCAGAGCGCCGTGTGCCGCGTTACCTAGCAACCTCGATAGGCTCGACGAAGTTGGGCGTGATGAGCCCCTGCCGCAGCGCCTTGGCAACCGCGAAAATCCGCTCGTTGGCGCCGAGCTTGCGGTAGATGTTGGCGAGGTGGAAGCGCACCGTCGGATATGAAATATGCAGCATATCCGCGATCACCTGGTCGCTCTTGCCCTCCGCCACCCACAGCAGGATCTCCCGCTCCCGTGCGCTGAGACGGATCTCGCGCGCGCCGTCGTGGGCGTCCGCGCATTTCTCCGAGTAGGCGATGTGGAACTGTGCCGCCATCGCCTTCAGGAGCCCCAGCAGGTTCTTGTCGGGTTTGACGTCGCCGGTCGCATTGGCGAGGCCAATGCCGGCAATCTCGCCGTTCGGGCCGTAGAGGGGAATGCCGACGCCGTCGCGCAGCCCCGCCTCCGCCGCCTCGTTCATCACACGCCGTTCCTCGTCCGTGAGAACGGCGTGTGCGACGAGCCAATCCCAGGTGAAGGCGTCGGCCGTCTTGAAGGCGAAGCGCGGCACCGGGTCCTTCCGCTCGTAGCCGCTCGCCGCGTAGTGCGCCATCCAGTCCTCGGGATAGTTTCGTTCGAGGCCGTGCCCGGCCTTGACGCCGAGCGAGGGGTGGTCGGTGATGCGGCTGTAGATGACGCGGTCGAAGCCGAGTGCGGCGAGCGCCTGCTGATAAAGATGAAACACCTCCTCCGGCGTCTCGGCGGCATTCGTTCGTGCAATGAAGTCCTCGAACGTCCGGCCCATGAAGACCTCACGTCCGCTGCAGGAACGCGTCGATCACCTGGAAGATGCAGCGGCGCGCCTCCGCGTCCTTGATGGCCGCGAACGAGCGCACCAGCCGGATCGTCGCGGGATCGAGATCGAGCACAGGCGCACGGCGCGTGGCCGGCAGCAAATCGTGCACGCCGAGGTCCAAGGCCTCGCTGAACCGCACCAGTTGTGTGAACGACACCCGGTTCTGCCCGGTCTCGTATTTCTGGACCTGCTGAAACGAAACACCGGTGCGCTCTCCCAACTCCTTCTGGCTCAAGCCGAGAGATTTACGGGCCGCCCGGATGCGTTTCCCGATGATGAGGTCGTTCGTGTCCGCTCTGCTTTTCGTCCTGCGCATGAGAAATTTGCATATTATTCGTGTACGTGACAATTCTAGCGCATGCCAATCGACATGCAAATCATCTTCGGGGGGATCCCTGTCGGGGGTTTCCGTAATGGCGCGGCCGTGGTGGCCGCCGATGCGGTCCGACGCACGGCCGTCAACGACAATGGGTGCGAAGACGACGACCTGCCGCCGTCAGGGCTGCTGACGTTCTATTGAAGCGTTGTCAGGCGTCCTCGAGGGCCGTCTCCGAGAGGCTCGTCACGCCGTCTTTGTCCGTCGCGGACGCGCAAGGCGATCTGGCAGGCTCTGTCCTTGTTGCCCCTGGACCAGCCCCCGTCGTCTACGCGTGCGGCAGAGGTGGGCGCCCCGCCCTGTCGGTCGTCGGGCTCTCGTGAACCGAGCCCCGCCTTAGCTCACGCGAGAGCGGCGGGTCTCGGCCATCCGGCGTCGATCCCTGGCGCGGCTTCGCCCAAGCTCCAGTCATGGAGGAGCGCGTCTGGCCTGTTCGCTCAGCTCCGCAGTGATTGCCGAGAGCTCCACGATCTGCCACTGCGCATTGAGCCGGACCGCGATCACCGGCACCGTCAGCGACGTCCGCCCATCAGCCGTCTGAGTCGGCGCAACGGGGACCTCGAACGACCCGCCCTCGAACGTCAGGGCACGAGCATCCGCGTCGAGGTTGAACGACACCGTGCGCGTGGTCACGTCGAACGCCAGCCGGCGCGCCGAGAACCGGGTGCACGTCTGGCAGGTCAGCCTGAGATCCACAGCGCGGGGCATGTCCGCGTGCGCGATTTCGATCCTGATCCAGGCCTCCTTCTCGTCCTCGTCCTTGAGGCCGTCACAACTGTGCGCGCGATAGGTGGGACCCGACGCGATCGTGCTCTTGTCCGCCGTGCAGGCGAACCCGTGCTCCACCGGGGCGCCGCCGTGGCTCCAGTAGGTCGTCACATCGCCGTCACGGTCGGGACCACAGACACGGAAGGGACCACCCATGCGGCCCTCAGCCTCGCACGTGCGGATGGCCCGTACCTCTTCGGAAGAGCCTTTGAGCACGTTGGCACCCAAGACCTCACCGTCCTCGCTGAAGCTCACGAGGATCCGGCCCTCCTCTTCCGTTTGCGGCCACACTTTGCCGGAGTAGCCGAGGATCGATAGCGTCAGGAATCGTCTCTGCTCGGCACTGCCGAAGAAATCCACACTCTCGCAGCTCGATCTGACATTGACCTCGAGCTCGCGCGTATCGCCGCGCCAGCGCGCGTTGGCGAAGGCTACCATCGGTTTGCCCTCGCGGGCCACCTTCTTGCACTTCACCTCGCCCGTGCGCCGGAACACGCCCTTCGGGCCGGCGAGGTAGATCGCGAACGCGCCGCGCGCGGACGTCCAGATGTCCTCCTGCGTCGTCCAGGTTCTGAAGAAGCCGACGACGCTCCCCTCCGCATCGACGATCACGGAGCGCGCGATGACCTCGCCGCCGTCGACCTCGTCGATCACCACCTCGTCCCCGGATGTGAGGCGCGCGACGACCTCGACCTTGTCGCCGGCTTTCCACGCCGCAGGATCTTTTGTGCCCACGGCTCTGAGCGCAATCCGGACGGCGACGGGTTTGGTGTCAGCGGCAGCATAGTCCCGGGCCACCGCCTCGCGGTTCTTCTGCAGGGCGCTCCCGAGCTCAGCCGCCCGCAGCGCGAACGCGGGGCCGAGCAGACAGACGATAGCCGCCATGCAGCCGATGATCCGACGCATCATGCCTGATCCCCCTCTTGCTGCCTTTCGATGTCCCGCGGGCCTCAGTCGTCGGACTTGATCGCCGCTTCTCAGGCCCTGTCCCGCCGCAATTCGTTGTCGTGCCCGCAATCCTGGCTGTGTCTGGCCTGGCTGTGTCCGGCCTGGCTGTGTCCGGCGTGACTTCGCTCACATCCTACCGTGCGCCTTCTCGCCTGTCGTGCCGCTCGTTTTCCGATACGGCCGCAGGTGCAACCACGCTCGCTGTTGGCTCACGGAGAGCGTCCCACACGCCCAGTCGCGCGCGTCCGACCGGCCCCTTCATGCCCGCCGTCCTGCCATCGCGCGCGGGACCTGCAAGGCCGCTCGCTTCGGGCCTTCAGCCCTGCAGCAGCGCGCCGCTAACGCGGTGCGGCCGAGCCGCAGCCTGTGCACGCCCCGCTTCTCCGCGAGTGGCCTTGGGACCGGCGTCAGGGGCCGCGATCGGCGCGGCTCCGCAATGAAAGGACGCCCACCCATGACCAAGACCCTCACCAAGACCGACCTCGCCCACTTCACCGGTACCGAGCAGATCTGGCGCCACAGCCTTGTCCGCCACATCGTCTATACCGACGGCGTGCAGCACGTGGCCGAAGCCGGCGAAGCCTACTGGCTGATCGACAAGGTCGCCTGCGCCCAGCTCGAGCCGCACATCCGGGCGCAAGAGTTCCAGCTCTGGACCCTGACCGTGAAGGACGATCTCTCGGCCACCCTCGTTTGCACCGATGGCAACGGCACCGAAATCGCGACGGAGACGATTAGCTACACGGACTTTCCGCTGCCGGAGCTGAAGCTCTACGTCACCAACAACACCATCCTGCTGCCGAGCGAGTATTGAGGAGCATTCGGCGCCTGCGCCTCGTCCGGACCGCCGGGCGGGGCGCTCTGTCTTGTCCAAGCGCTCTCGACGCCACACCGGCGTTCTCCAGTTCTGGAAACCCCGCCGTTCGCACCCCCTCGCCGAGCCTGCGGACGTCGCCGTCGCGCCGCCGCTCAACGTCGTCGCGCGGCCGAAGCGGGCTGCACAAAAGAAGACTCTTTGAGGAAGTGGTTTGTGTCCGACACTTTTGTCCTATCCGGAATTCCCCCGGTTGCAGCCTCGTTGTGCGCAATCCAGTTCGACAACCATGTCAGCTGCCGGAAGCAGGGCAGCACTTTCTCGGCCAACTCGAGGATGAGACCGGTATAGAGACCATCCGCCCCGCAGCGCGGACGAGCCGCCACATAGCCGAAGCGCACCAGGTCCTGCAGCCATCGCCCGATCGTCCGCGTCGAGACACGCAAGCAATGGCCGAGCGTGGTCTTCGTCGTGTCCGTGCGACGGCCGTTTCCGGCGCGCGCCCTCAAGACGAGCAGCAACGAGACCGCGCCCCGCGCAAGACGTGGATCCCGCGCGGCCTCGGTCGTCATCGCACCGGCATACTGGATCGAGGCGCGCGGCGCAGTCCGCTGCCACCGCGAGGGCATGGCCGTCATGCCCGTCTCCAGCCGATGATAGAGCGTGGCACGCCGGGCCAGCGCGCGCTCGGCAGCGGCAAGATGATCGATGATCGATCCCATACCCCGACGCCGTCCAGCAGCGGGCTGCACACTCATGCGGTGCAACAGGTCCGGAAGATGAAGTGTTTGCATAATCAGGTTCCTTTCGTTGGAACCCGCGCGAAACCGGTCTTTTCAGGCAATAACAACCCGTGGCAAGAAATGACTTGCAACGTAGTCTGAGTTTTGAGACGATGGGTTTGCGAAACTTCATCTCAAAGACCAGGTATCAAAGGCCCGCTTCGGCGGGTTTTTGTTTGTCTACATGTTTCCTCACTCGGCCGACCAAGTGTCGGGCCATTGTTCAGCGTGCCGCATTCGCACAGCGAGAGCAACAGGAGCCTCCGTCGACACACGATCGCGTTCCAGGACCCGCGGCTCGCCGGGGCAGCGAGATCGTACGTGTCACGGCCGCTCACCCGCTCACAACACCGGTTTTCCACAGATGAACACGCCGGAATGCGCCCGACGATTGACGTCATACGTCAAATAGCGCGATGCCTAGCAGCTACCGCTCCGCTGCTGCGATCAGGAAACCCGCGCCATGCCCCGCACGGTCGTCCCTCCCGGCAAAGTGCTGCACGACGAGCTCAAGGCCATCGGCGTCACACCGAGTGAGCTCGCGCGCCAGATCGCCGTGCCGGCCAATCGGATCAGTCAGATCATCAACGGCAAGCGCGCCATCACCGGCGACACCGCGCTGCGTCTCGCGCACTGGTTCGGAACCGCCCCAGATTACTGGCTCGGACTGCAGACCACATTCGACCTGCAACAGGCCGAGCGCGCTGCGGGACGCGCCATACAGAACCTGCCCACCCGGCCGGCCAGTGCCGCGACCGTCCGTCTAACCCAGCCGACGCGGCTGATGCGCTGCGGGAGGGGATGATGCCGCCATCGTTTTTCGAGCAACCGGTCCTGAACTCTCCCTACCTCATGCCGACGCGTCATCACGCGCTCGACAAGGACGGGCAACCCCTCGACGCGCCGCCGATCGATGGCCGCCGCCGCTCCGAGCTCATCACGCCGGTGCCGAAGCCGCGCAAGCAGCAACGCAAGGCTGGCGGTGATCAACAGAGCTTCGTCCTCGCCGACGCCCAGGGGCTCTCGAGCGCCGAGCAGGAATACAACCCCACCCCCATCATCAACGAGATCCGCCAGCACATCGCCACCTGGCGCCAAATCCCCAACCCCGCCGACTGGGGCGTAACGCCCGCGACGGCCCAGCTGCTCAAGCACTGGCGCCATCACAACTTCCAGGGCGTGCGCCCGTTTTTCTGTCAGGTGGAAGCCGCCGAGACCGCCATCTGGCTGACCGAGGTGGCGCGGCGCGAGAAGCGGTACCGCCACCTCTGGGCGCATGTCGAAGGCGCCAACAAGGACGCCAACCCCGAGCTGCTGCGCCTGGCCCTCAAGATGGCCACGGGCAGCGGCAAGACCACGGTCATGGCCATGCTGATGGCCTGGCAGACCGTCAATGCCGTGCGCTCGCCGGGCAGCTCCCTCTTCACGCGCGGCTTCCTCATCATCGCCCCGGGCATCACCATCCGCGACCGTCTCCGGGTGCTCCTGCCGCAAGACCCCGACAGCTACTACCGCTCCCGCGAGATCCTGCCGGCCGACATGCTGCCGGACATCGACAAGGCCAAGATCGTCATCACCAACTACCACGCCTTCAAGCGCCGCGAGACGATGGACGTGTCCAAGGTCGGCCGCGCGCTGCTGCAAGGCCGCGGCGAGCCCGTGGTCACGATCGAGAGCGAAGGCCAGATGCTGCAGCGGGCCTGCGGTGAGCTGCTCGCCATGAAAAACATCGTCGTCATCAACGACGAGGCGCACCACTGCTACCGCGAGAAGGCCAACTCCGAGGAGGAAACCGAGCTCAGGGGCGAGGAGAAGGACGAGGCCAAGAAGAACAACGAGGCCGCACGCCTCTGGATCTCCGGCATCGAGGCCTTGAGCCGCAAGGTCGGCGTCCGCGCGGTCTACGACCTCTCCGCGACACCGTTTTTCCTGCGCGGCTCCGGCTATGCCGAAGGCACGCTGTTTCCCTGGACCGTCAGCGACTTCTCGCTGATGGACGCCATCGAATGCGGCATCGTCAAGCTGCCGCGCGTCCCCGTCGCCGACAATCTTCCCGAAGGCGACATGCCGATCTTCCGCGACCTTTGGAAATACATTGGCAAGGACATGCCCAAGAAGGGCGCGGGCAAGTCCGGCCAGCTCGATCCGTTCGCGATCCCGGCCCAGCTGCAGACCGCCCTCTACGCCCTCTACGGCCACTACACCCAGACCTACGAGGCCTGGCAGCGCGCGGGTATCGCGGTGCCGCCGGTCTTCATCGTCGTGTGCAACAATACCGCGACCTCGAAGCTCATCTACGAGTGGATCTCGGGCTTCGAGCGCGAAAGCGAGGACGGCGAGAAGGAGCAGTCGCACCTCGGCCATCTCGAGCTGTTCCGCAACTACGATCCTTACGGCAACCGCCTGCCGCGCCCGAACACGCTGCTGATCGACTCCGAGCAGCTGGAATCGGGCGATGCCCTCGATGCCGCCTTCCGCGAGATGGCCGGCCCCGAGATCGAGCAGTTCCGCCGCGAGCTGATCCAACGCGGCGGCGCGGGCTCGGTCTCGCCCGACAGCATCACCGACAGCGATCTCCTGCGCGAGGTCATGAACACCGTCGGCAAGCCCGGTCGGCTCGGCGAGCAGATCAGATGCGTGGTCTCGGTCTCGATGCTCACCGAAGGCTGGGACACCAACACCGTCACGCACATTCTCGGCGTGCGCGCCTTCGGCACCCAGCTGCTCTGCGAGCAGGTCGTGGGCCGCGCGCTGCGCCGTCAGTCCTACGACCTCAACGACGACCAGATGTTCGACGTCGAATACGCCGACATCCTCGGCATTCCCTTCGATTTTGCGGCCAAGCCCGTGGTCGCGCCACCGAAGCCGCCGAAGCCCGTCACGCGCGTACAGGCGGTCCGCGAGCGCGAGGCCTTGACCATCGCCTTCCCCCGCGTCGTGGGCTATCGCAAGGACCTGCCCGACGAGCGGATCTCCGCCGAGTTCGGCGACGACTCGCGGCTGTTGCTCACGCCAGATCTCGTCGGGCCAACGAGCGTGCTGCTCGAAGGCATCGTCGGCCAAGGTACAAACATCGGCCCCGAGGTCCTCAAGGACATGCGCAAGAGCGAGATCACCTTCCATCTCGCCAAGCACCTGCTCTACACGCGCTTCCGCGAGCCGGGACAGCCGCCGCCGATGCACCTCTTCGGCCAGATCAAGAGCATCACCCGCCGGTGGCTCGACGAGCACTACCTCGAATGCACGGGCAATACCTACCCGGCCATGGTCACGTATCTCGAGATCGCCGACAAAGCCGCCGAGCTGATCCATCTCGCCTGTCAGCGCCGCACCGGCTCGGATACGCGCATGAAGGCGATGCTCGATGCCTACAATCCACGCGGCTCGACCACGGCCGTGAACTTCAACACGACCAAGAGCACGCTGTGGAAGACGTCGCCCGCGAAGTCCCACGTCAATTACGTCGTGTGTGACAGCGATTGGGAGGCCGAGCTCGCGCGCGTCGTCGAAGCCCATCCGCGCGTCAAGGCCTACGTCAAGAACCAGGGCCTCCAGTTCGAGGTGCCGTACCGGGACGGCGCCATCCCCAAGCGGTATCTTCCCGACTTCATCGTCCAAATCGACGACGGGCATGACGATCCGCTGAACGTCGTCATCGAAACCAAAGGCTATCGCGGCCTCGACGCGCAGCTCAAGGCCGAGACGATGCAGAGTCTCTGGGTGCCCGGCGTCAACAACCTCGGCACCTTCGGACGATGGGCGTTCGCGGAGTTCCGCGACGTCTACGCGATCGAGACGGCCTTCGCCCGCCTCGTCGACGACGCAATCGGGAAGGTCTCGGCATGAGCCAACCGGATCGCTTCGGGACGCTCGACGACGTTCCCCTCACCGACGCCTGGGCGCACGAGGCCCACGAGTTCACCCCGTGGCTCGCCCAGAACCTGAGCCGGCTTTCCGACGCCCTCGGCATTCCGCTCGAGCTCACGGACACCGAGGTGGCCGTCGAAGCCTTCGCGGCCGATATCCTCGCGCGCAATCCGCAGGACGACACGGCCGTCCTGATCGAGAACCAGTTCAAGCCGAGTGATCATGGTCACCTCGGCCAGATCATGACCTATCTCGCAGGGCTCAACGCCTCGACTGTCGTGTGGATCGCGCCGAGCTTCCGCGAGCCGCATCTCTCGGCCATCCGTTGGCTGAACGAGAACACGCCCGAAAGCTTCGCGTTCTTCGCCGTCGCCTTGCGCGTCGTTCGTATCGCAGATTCCCCGATGGTCCCCCTGTTCGACGTCGTGGAGCGGCCGAACGCCTGGGAGCGCCGCGTCCAGGAGACGAAGCGCGAGGCGCAAGCGCCGTCGGCCATCGGCGCGTTCCGGCGGAACTTCTGGGCCCACATGCTCCGCCGCCATCCCTCCGAAGGCGACCCCGCGAAGCCTTATGCGGCAAGCTCGAGGTGGCGCGAGCTCCCCGATCACAAGCTCGCCGTCGTGCAATACATCGCCCAATCCGGTCCCGGCATCTTCATCCGCTGCCCGCGAGGCGGGGACGACGAGGCGGCGGCCGAGCTGCTCGATCCCTACGAGCGGCAGCTCGAGGAACGGCTCGGTGTGCCGATCAACGCCACCAACCCACGCTATCTCTTCATCAAGCACCTGCGGCTCGATGCGACCAATCCCGGCAATTGGGATCACATCGCCGATTGGCTTCACGAGGAAGCCGATCGCTACGTGGCCGCGCTGACCGACGTTCTGGGAGAGCCTGCATAATGGCGAAACGAGCAACGAGCAAAGCGGCCAAGGACAAGAAGGTCGAGGCGCTCACGCATGAGACCGCACGCCGCAAGAACATTCCAACCGCCGAGCATCAAAGTCTCGCTCAGCGGCAGGAGGAGATCGCGCCCGTCGGTCCGATCCGCTATTCGCGGGTCTATCCGCTGAAGGCCGGTACAGAGCGTCCGCGCGACAAGGATCTCGATCCGCAGATCATCTGGAACGGCGCGCGCATCCGCCTCTCCAAGGACCAGATCCGCCAACTTCAGGAGAAAGGCGAGGTCGAGATCGGTGACGCCCAGCTCGTCTGGCGGGGCAAGGACAACCAAGACTGGTCCGACCTCGTGGTCACTGCGCCGCCGCTCTACATTCAGGAGAAGGTGCATCCGAAGGCGATCATCGACGACCTCGTACGGCAGTCGCAGCAGGCCAAAGCCGATAACGACGACATGCCGGACCTGTTCGCCGACTTCAACGGCCTGGCGGACCCGGAGGCCCGGACGGAATTCTACCAGCACAGCCAGCACTGGTCGAACCGCATGATCCTGGGCGACAGCCTGCAGGTGATGGCGAGCCTCGCCGAACGCGAGCATCTGCGCGGTCAGGTGCAATGCATCTATTTCGATCCGCCGTACGGCATCAAGTTCAACTCGAACTGGCAGGTCTCGACGCTCAGCCGCGACGTCAAAGACGGCAAGCAGACCGACATCAGCCGAGAGCCCGAGCAGGTAAAGGCCTTCCGCGACACCTGGAAGGACGGGATACACTCGTATCTCACGTACCTCCGCGATCGTCTCACTGTGGCGCGCGACCTGCTGCACGACAGCGGGAGCATCTTCGTGCAGATCGGTGACGAGAACGTTCACCGTGTGCGCGCTCTGATGGATGAGGTGTTTGGTCCGGAAAACATCTGCTCGCAGATTACAGTAGTAAAAACAGCCTCAGCAACCTCAGAGCATTTGGCGGGCGTTTCCGACCACATCCTTTGGTATGCTCGCGACATCAGTCGTCTGAAATTTAGGCCCGTTTACAACTTAAAGCAGGTAGGTGGCGCCGGCAGCGGTCAATACACGCGACTGCAACTCCCGGACGGCGTAAGAAGAAGTCTCACGAAAGCAGAATTAGCCGGGGACGAGCTTCCCTCTGGAAGTAAAGTATTCCGGCTGGACAACATGACTAGCCAGCGCCCACCGGGCGACTTCCCTGTAGCAATCGCAGGGCGAGAAATTCGTCCTTCTAAAGGTTATTGGAAGACAGGCGAAGTAGGAATGCCGCGCCTCGGTCGCGCGGCTCGCCTTGAACTGGTAGGCAACACTCTCACCTACGTTCGCTTCATCGACGACTTCAGAGTCTTCCCGATAAATAATGTATGGACCGATACCGGAGCTTCCGGATTCGGTGATGACAAGCTCTATGTTGTCCAAACGATCGCCAAAATCGTCGAACGCTGCATCTTAATGGCGACCGATCCCGGTGATCTGGTTCTTGATCCAACCTGTGGTTCTGGCACGACAGCGACCGTCGCGGAACAATGGGGACGTCGTTGGATCACGATCGACACGTCGCGCGTCGCGCTCGCCCTTGCCCGGACGCGGCTCATGAGTGCGCGCTATCCTTTCTACTTGCTGGCCGATAGCAGGGAGGGGCGTGCCAAAGAACAAGACGTCTCAGGCAAAATCCAGCCCGATACGCCCATTCACGGCGACATCCGGCAGGGCTTCGTCTACGAGCGCGCCCCGCACATCACGCTCAAGTCCATCGCCAACAACGCCGAAATCGACGTCATCTGGGAGGAGGCCCAGAAGACCCTCGAGCCGCTCCGCGCCGATCTCAACAAGGCGGTCGGCAAGACGTGGGAGGAATGGGAGATCCCGCGGGAAGCCGATCCCAAGTGGTCGGCGTCAGCCCAGGAATTACACGCGGCCTGGTGGGAGGCCTGGATCGAGCGTCAAAGGAAGATCGACGCCTCGATCGCCAAAGCCGCCGACGTCGAGATGCTCTACGACCGGCCCTACGAGGATAGAAGCCGCGTTCGCGTCGCCGGGCCCTTCACCGTCGAGAGCCTGTCACCGCACCGCGTCGTGCCGGCCGACGACGACATGCTCGCCGAGGAAATGAAGGCCGCTGATGGCAATCGGCGACGCTCCAAGATCATGGCGCCTCCGACGGATTTTGCGCAGATGGTGCTCGAGCATTTGCGCACCGCCGGCGTGCATCAGGCCGAGAAACGCGACACCATCAGGTTCACGTCGCTAACAGGTTGGCCCGGAGAGTACATTTGCGCCGAAGCGCACTTCCTCGAAGGGGAGACGCAGCGCCGGGCTGCTGTGTTTCTCGGCCCGGAATTCGGCACGCTGTCCCGCGTCGATCTGGTCGCCGCCGCACGCGAAGCCACCGAGGCGCGCTTCGACGTGCTGATCGCCTGTTCCTTCAATTTCGACGCTCATGCCTCGGAGCTGACCAGGCTCGGTCCCTTGCCGATCCTGAAGGCCAAGATGAATCCCGATCTGCACATGGCCGACGAGCTCAAGAACACGGGCAAGGGCAACCTGTTCGTCGTGTTCGGCGAGCCCGACATCGACATCCTCGATCAGGGTAACGAGACGATCGTCGTGAAGGTCAACGGTATCGACGTGTTCGATCCCAACACCGGACAGATCCGCTCCAACGACGTCAAGGGTATCGCTGCCTGGTTCATCGACACCGACTACAACGAGGAGAGCTTCTTCGTCCGCCATGCCTATTTCCTCGGCGCGAACGATCCCTACAAGTCGCTCAAGACCGCCTTGCGCGCCGAGATCAATCCTGAAGCCTGGGAGGCGCTCTATCGCGACACCTCCCGTCCATTTGCGCGGCCGTCGACCGGGCGCATCGCGGTCAAGGTCATCAACCACTTCGGCGACGAGGTGATGAAGGTCTATCAGGTCTGACGATGAAGAAATCCAGCCAAGCCCCAACTGCACGTTGGACCGCCGGTCTTCTGGAAGCGCGTGCGCTGACCGTACGGCAGCCCTGGGCTTGGCTTATCGTCAACGGCTTCAAAGATATAGAAAACCGGGGCCGGCGGACACACTACCGTGGGCCCGTCCTGATCCACGCCGGACTGAACACGGATGAATTCAATGACGAGACCGCTGCGCGGATCTCGAAAAAATACGGCGTCGATATTCCGGAAACCTTGGAGTTTGGTGGCATCGTCGGAATCGCAGACATCGTCAGCTGTCACGATCGACATTCCTCGCCCTGGTATGTTCCAGGCAACTTCGCGTGGGAGCTCGCCAATCCCCGCCGATTGAGCTTTCGTGCCTGCACCGGAGCGCTCGGCTTGTTCAAGCCACACCTCGAGCCATGAGAGGCTTCCGCAACTGACGTTTGATCGCTTCACTGTTCGACGGATGGCACGACAAAGTCCGGGAGCTGTTGGATGGAATTCCGCATCGCAGACACCTTCACGAGCGCGCTCGGCAAGCTCTCCCGCGACGAGCAGAAGGCGGTCAAGACCTCGGCCTTCGATTTGCAGACGAACCCGACCAATCCGGGCCTCCAGCTTCACCGCATCGAAGCCTCGAAAGATCCCAATTTCTGGTCTGTTCGGGTCAACCGTGACATCCGCATCATCGTCCACAAGACGGCCCAGAGCTTCCTGCTCGCCTATGTCGATCATCACGACGATGCCTACAAATGGGCGGAGCGTCGGCGTATCGAGGCGCACCCGAAGACCGGCGCCATCCAGATCGTCGAGCTGCGCGAGCGCGTCTTGGAGCTGCCTCCACGACGTCCACAGCAACAGCCTCTCGATCTTCCGCGACCCGACGAGCTGCCGCTTTCCTCTTCTCGTTCGGCCAAATCACGTCAGCCCGCGCCAGTGCAGCCCTTTTTGGGCCTGTCGCGCGACGATCTCCTCTCGGTCGGTGTGCCGGAGGACTGGCTTTCCGACATTACGACAGCCACCGAGGACGCCTTCCTCGATCTCGCGCCCCACCTACCCGCGGAGGCCTCCGAGGCGCTGCTCGAGTACGTGGCGAGCGGCACCCTCAAGGCGCCGGCCCCAGTGGTCGTGGCCGACCCGTTTGCCCACCCGGACGCCCTGCGCCGCTTCCGTGTCGTCGACAATATCGAGGAGCTCGAGCAGGCCCTCTCCTATCCATGGGATCGATGGATCGTCTTTCTCCATCCCTCGCAGCGCGACCTCGTCGAAAGGTCGTTCGCGGGTCCCGCTCGCGTCGCGGGCTCCGCCGGTACCGGCAAGACCGTAGTTGCCCTTCATCGCGCCCGCCGCCTCGCCAAAGACCCGCAGGCGCGGGTGTTGCTCACGACCTTCTCAGAGCCACTCGCCTTTGCGCTCGAACGCAAACTGCAGATCCTGGCCGGCGAGCACGCCGAGATCGTACCGCGCATCACGGTCGCGTCGTTCGATGGCATCGCAAGGGAACTCTACCAGCTTGTCCATGGCGGCAAGCCGGCACTCGCGCCCGACGACCTCGTGCGCCGCCTGCTGCTCAAGGCGGCAGAGGGCCGAGGAAGCCCCACTCTCACGGAGCGTTTCCTCGTCTCCGAATGGACCCATGTCGTCGATGCCTGGCAGATCAAGACTGCGTCCCAATATGCCGAAGTACCGCGGCTTGGCCGCAAGAATCGCATGGGTGCCAAACAACGGGACCGGTTGTGGCCGGTCTTCGAGCAGGTGCTCTCCGAGCTCGCGACGCGGGGCTTCGAGACCCAGGCGAGTGTCTTCGATGCTCTGACAGCGCACTACGCGGCGAGAAGCGAGAAACCGTTCACCCACGTCGTCGTCGACGAGGCCCAGGATCTCGGCGTCCCGGAGCTCAAATTCCTCCGCGCCATCGCACCTCAAGGAACCGATACGCTGTTTTTTGCGGGCGACCTCGGGCAGCGGATCTTCCAGCAGCCTTTCTCCTGGAAGGGCCTCGGCGTGGACGTCCAGGGCCGGTCCTCGACACTCAAGGTCAACTACCGGACTTCACACCAGATTCGCGAGGCAGCCGACCGCCTGTTCTCCGGCGCCATCGCCGATGTCGACGGCCGCCAGGAGGATCGTCGCGGAACCGTCTCGGTGTTCAACGGACCGAAGCCCGTCGTCTCGTTGCACGACACGCCGGACGAAGAAACCGCCGCCGTGGCCGCCTTCATCACATCGGCCCTGATCGACGGCACCAAGCCCGAGGAGATCGGGCTGTTCGTTCGCACACGCGAGGCCATGCCCCGGGCTCGTGCAGCAGCGGCGCTTGCCGGTCTGGCCGTGGCCGAGCTGACGCCGCGCAAGGAAGGACCCGTCAGTGCGATCCGCATCGGCATCATGCATCTCGCCAAAGGGCTCGAGTTCAAGGCCGTGGCGGTGATGGCCTGCGACGAGAACCTTCTTCCGCTGCAGGAGCGGATCGCGTCGGTCGCAGACGAGGTCGACCTGGACGACGTCTATGCGACGGAGCGACAACTTTTCTATGTTGCGTGCACGCGCGCCCGCGACCGCCTGCTCGTTACCGCCCTGAGACCCGGCTCGGAGTTCCTCGGGGATCTGTCTCCGGCTTAGGCGGTTACCTACGCGACCTGCCGACCCGAATACCACTCCGGACCGATCACAACAAAGAAGCGCTCACTTCGGCCCGCATAGGTGCCGGTTCGCGTGTTGATGAGGAAAGCCTCCACCCAGTGCGCGCCGAGGTACAAAGTCTGTTCCCACCGCGACCCGTCGGAATCGCTGCTCTCGAACTGGCCCCTCAGTCCGTTCTGCGCAGCCGCTTCCTCCCCGGAGTTTACGACACGCCATTTGATCTGCCAGCCTGAGGGAATGCCTGAGGGCACGCGTGCCGAGAACCGCAACCATATACCCTTCGGCAGTACCACGCCCGAGGTGAAAGGGCGGATCGGTACGCCTCCGCGCTGTGCGTAAGCCGTCGCAGAGACCTCAACGCGCAACTGTCCAGATTTCGGCCAAGGCGGGCGGCTCACGTACGGCAGGTTGGCCGGAATGCGTTCCAGGAGCGCCGGACCATGGCGGGACACCGCCGCCACCAGATCGGCACTCACGGATCGTGCCGCCTTCAGAACGACACCGGCGACGGAGGTCGCCTTCCCCACGACCTCGCTCTTGGCAAAGTCATCCCCGAAAACGCGTCGCCATTTCGCGATGCTCTCGTCGCGGTCGTTCTCGTTGTACGCGTCGTCGATCCACAGCCGGTACTGTCGGATCTTGTCTCGGAAGTTGTCGTATGTCGCCTGATCCCAGTGCCTGTTGAAGTCCTCGCTCCGTAGCGCCGGATTTGTCACCGTCGGCATCAGCGGCCGGGCCTGCAGCCAGTCGTCGAGCAAACCGAAAATGGTTCTGAAAGCCGTGGGAACATCGGGATAGTAGAGGTCGCGTACTGTCGCATGCCAATCCTCCACCCGCTCGCCAAGCAGCGTGGCAAGCAGCACCGACTTCGCCGAGAACGTCCCCTTGATGTCCCGGAGATACTTGAAGAGCCGAGTCGTCTTCCGCAGCGCGTCGTTCCCGGCCACGATATTGCGACCCGCGAACCACTCCGCAAATCCCTCGCCGTCGGTCAGCTCGTAGGTATTCACTGCACGGTTGCACACCGCGTACCAGACATGGTTGTCGCGCTTCAACCGGATACAGACGACAAGATCGAGATGGAAATCGTTCGCGTAGTCGAGCGTCACGCAGCGTGTGTTACGCGTGGCGAGCGACTTGTACCGATCGCTGTCGCGAAACACCCGGTAGAGATCATCGATGTAGTCGCGCGGCTCCCATCCTTCGACGGAATCGACGAGCACCAGCAGATCTGCATCGAAGTCCTTGCCGTTTGGCGGCTTGATGATCGTTTTGACCGCCCATGACCCCTGCCGCGAATAGCGCAGAATGCGAGCCCCGAAATCGCTGTTCGACAGGAAGTCCTCGATCGCATCGACACGGGCTTCGAGCAGGTCGATGCGGGTTGCGTTGAGGTTGACGACATCCCGCAGGAACGTCTCGAAATGCCCGACGAGCTTCATGCCTCCCTCCTGTCCGGCAACACGTAGCAAGGAACGAACGGCGCCGCCGGCTTCTCGAAGAAGACCCGCTGCAGAACCGGAAACTGCTCGCGCGCCGTCGAGAACCCGAGCCCCTTGAGCTCGCCGATGACGCCCGCATCGTCCATGGCGTAGAGGTTCTCGGGCACCACATGGTCGATGCGGTAGATCGCAGTGCGGCTATGCGGATGACCCGTCAGCAGCATCGCGGTGCCCATCGACGACTTCGACTGGCCGTCCATCAGCAGCTTGATGGCCCGCACGCCAAGTGTGCCGATGCCGGCCGCTTTCGGAATCCGATACGTCTCCTCCAGGCACCCGAGGCTCAAAACGTCGAGTTCCTCTCCTTTCCACCCGAGCACTCCGACCGCCTCGATCACCGCCGGACCGACGGGATTGTTGGCCCACACCCCGCCGTCAACCAATCCGACGTCATTGGCCGTGATGTGCTCCCGGAAGAAAGTCGGCGCCGATGCCGTTGCAAGCGCCACATCCACCGCGCGATCGCAATAGTCCGTCAGAAGACGAGGATGATGCGCCGTCTTGTAAACGTAGAGATTGCGAGCCGTCGGGTTCCACGCCGGGATCATGAGCCGCGTGCCCGACTCACCGAGCTGCCGAGCACCCAGCACGTCCTCGAGGGCAGACCGCAATCCCTCGGAGCCATATTTCGGGCGCACCAGTCGGCGCAACCCGCGTACCTTGCCGAGCGCGTAATCCACGAACGCGCCTCGCCCCTGACCGAAAATCACCGGTCCCCGCTCCGTATAAAGCCCGAGGATCTGACGCGCAGTCAGCCCAAGGCCAAGACCGAGAGCAATGATCCCGCCCCCCGAGGTCCCCGCGATCAAATCAAAATACTGGCCGAGCGGTTTTCCGACCTTCTCCTCGATGGCCGCCAACACCGAAGCCGGATAGGTCGACAGCAAGCCGCCGCCGTCGATGCTCAAAATGCGCCGGACCTGCCCCGGCGATGGTTCGCCCGTCATGATCTACCCCCGAACCACGTGCACACGTCGCCCGCTCTGTTGACCAATCTGGGGGGTGCCGAGGCACCGATCAAGGGGATTGCTTTACAAAATTTGTGTATGATATGATGTTTTGTAAACCGCGAGATTGATCGGAGATAGCCATGATTGGCGCACGGTTGAAGACGGCTCGCGCGGCGTCTGGGTTGTCGTTGCGTGAACTTGAGCATCGAATTGGAAAGCGCGTCACAGCGCAGATGATCGGCAAATACGAGCGCGACGAGACGATGCCGTCGTCCGACGTGCTGATGGTGCTTGCCGAGGCGCTCGGCGTGTCAGAAGAGTTCCTCCTCTCCGATGGCAATCTCGCGCTCGAAATGGTCGAGTTTCGCAAGAAAGCTGCCACGTCGGTGCGCGAGCAGGCCCAGCTCGAAGGTCAGACGTTGCACTTGCTCTCGCGTTATCTCGCCATCGAAGGCGTCCTTGGCTTGTCGAGCATCTGGGACAAGCCCAGGGAGGCCCCTTATCCAATTTCCGCGGTTGCCGACGCCGAGAGTGCGGCGAACGCCGTGCGCATCCATTGGGGCCTCGGTGTCGACCCTATCCCCTGCATTGTCGAGCTCTTCGAGGAACGCGGCGTCAAGGTGCTGTCCGTGCCCCTCTCCGACATCTCCGGCATGACGGCCAAGGTGCGTCGGGTGGCCGGCGAGCCGGTGCCCGTCGTCGTCGTCAGCCACAGCGACTGGTCCGAGCGCAAGCGGTTCACGCTTGCCCATGAGCTCGGCCACATGGTCATGGATACGTCCTCGCTCGGCAGCGAGAAAGACGCTGAGCGCGCCGCTCACCGCTTCGCAGGCGCGTTTCTCATGCCAGCCGAAGCCCTCTGGCGGGAGATCGGCAAACGCCGCTCCTCCATCAGCCTCGGCGAGCTGTTGAGCCTGAAGCACCTCTTTGGCGCGAGCTTCCAGGCCATCACCTATCGTTGCCGAGACCTTGGCCTGATCAACGATCACCTCTTCCGCCGGCTCTTCCAGGAGTTCGGCAAGCGTGGCTGGCGCTCGGCCCCCTTCAAAGAGCCCGGCGCCATCGATCCATCCGAGGAGCAACCCCGCCGCCTCGAGCGGTTGAGCTACCGTGCCCTGGCTGAGGGCCTCATCGGGGAAGCGCGTGCCGCCGAGATCATCGGCATCTCCGTGCGCGATCTCAACGCACGCATGGACGCGGCGAGCACGAGCTGACGCCATGGTGGTCCTCGTCTCGGATACCTCTGTTCTCATCGATCTGGAGCGGGGCAATTTGCTCGAGACCACGTTCGATCTTCCGTTCGAGTTCGTGGTACCCGACCTGCTCTACCGTCGCGAGCTACAGGCCTACAATGGCCCGCATCTGCTCTCGCTCGGCCTGCGGGTCGAGACCCTCTCCGAGACCGAGGTCTCGACCGCGACCGTTGCGCTCAGGGCCGAGCCGCGCCTGTCAACGCCGGACGCGTTCTCATTCGCACTCGCCCGGAGCCGGAACTGGCTCTTGCTGACTGGAGACGGCCCCCTGCGCTCCCTCGCCGGCCAGCATGGCCTTCGCCATCACGGGGTCCTGTGGATGCTCGATCAGATCGAGGGTCATGCACTCCTCGGTGCGGACGCGCTCCACGCCTCGCTGTCCCGGCTCATCGCCCATCCAAGGTGTCGTTTGCCGGCAATCGAGGTCAAGGAGCGCCTCCGGCGATGGCAGTCCTGATCGCCGTTCGCCTCGAGCCGCACCGGCGAGGTGGGGAATCTCGTCTGTCTTCGATCTGTGTTCGAGATCCGCGCGGTCTCGTGTGATGCCGACTGTGCGCCGGGTCGCGAACGCTTCAAGGGCGTTGCCCTCGGCTTCGGCTGCGCCGGCCGCCTCGCCCGTTCCGGTCTTCGGTTCCGCATCCGCTAGGAGCCCGTCGCCTTCGTCCGGCATCGAGACCGCAATCACGCGGGCCTCGAAACACGAAGGATCTGACATGACCGAGACCATCACCATCCCGCTGAGCAAACTTGCCCCCTGGACCGACAACGTGCGCCGCACAAGCGCCAACGACGGTATCGAGGAGCTGGCCGCCTCCATCGCCGCCCACGGCCTCCTGCAATCGCTCGTCGTCCGCAAGGGCAAACGCGGCAAATTCGAGATCGTCGCCGGCCGGCGCCGCTATCTGGCTCTCACGAAGCTCGCCGCCGCCGGTGCCATCGACCAGGACTACGCCGTCGCGTGCATGCTGGCCTCCAGTGATATCGACGCGAGCGAGCTCAGCCTCGCCGAAAATATCGTGCGGGCTCCGATGCATCCTGCCGACCAGTACGAGGCGTTCAGCGCTCTTGAGCAGCACGGCGCGAGCCCCGCCGACATAGCGGCCCGGTTCGGTCTCTCCGAGCTTGCCGTCACGCAGCGCCTGAAGCTCGGCCGTCTCGCACCCGCCATCCTCGGCGCCTACCGCGCAGGCGATCTGACGTTGGAATGCGCCCAGGCGTTCACCGTGACCGACGACCACGACGCCCAGGTCCGGGTCTATGACGACCTTCCGTCCTGGAACCGCGAGCCGCACATCATCCGCCGCGCCTTGACCGAGGACGAGGTTCCTTCGTCCGACAAGCGCGTCCGCTTCCTCGGGCTCGATACCTATCTCGATGCGGGTGGCGCCTTCCGCCGGGATCTCTTCAGCGTCGATGGCGAAGGCTACATCCTCAATGTCGAACTGCTCGATCGTCTCGTCTCGGAGAAACTCAAGGCCGAGGCCGCACTGCTAGCCGCCGAAGGCTGGGCCTGGATCGAGACCTGTCCCGACACCGACTACCAGACGCTCGCGAGGTTCTCGCGCCGCCATCCCGAGCACGTTCCGCTCACCGACGCCGATCAGGCCGAGCACGACCGTCTCGCCGAAGACTACGACACCCTCGTCGACGCCGACGATGCCGACGAGACGGCGCTCGCCGACATCGAGCAGCGCATGGACGCTCTCTCCGCCAAGTCGGAGGCTTGGTCCGCTGAGACGCTGTCCGTCGCCGGTGCGATCGTCACCCTCGATCATCAGGGCCGTGTGCGGGTCGAGCGCGGGCTCGTTCGCAAGGAAGACCTCGCGAAGCTCAAGCCGACCGCTGCCGACGACACCGCGTCCGAGCATGGCGATGCCCTCTCGGCGACTGCCAAACCTGGCTTGTCTCCCAAGCTCATCGAGGAGCTGACCGCCGAGAAGTCCGCGGCCATCGCCGCAGAGCTGACCGGTCTCCCCGACATGGGGCTGACCGCCGTGGTTCATGCGCTCACGCTCGAGATATTCTTTCCCGGCCGTGGCCAGCATAGCTGCCTGAAGCTCCGCCTCCAGGCGCCCGGCCTCGCCTTCTCGATGGCGAAGCCCGACGCGAGCAAGGCGCTGACCGCCCTGATGGCCGAGAAGGAACGCGTCGGCGACCGTATCCCCGGTGATCCTGCCCACCTCTGGGACTGGTGTCTCGCCCGATCCCGCGACGAGCTGCTCCAGTTGCTCGCCTTCATCGCGGCTTATGCCGTGGACACCGTCCAAGCCAAGGGCGAGCGCGCCGACAGCGACCGCCTTATGCACGGCAACGCTCTTGCCCAGGCCGTCACGCTCGACATGACCGAATGGTACGCGCCGACGTCGGAAGGCTACTTCAACCGGATCCGCCGCAGCCAGATCATGGCCTCTATCGACGAAGCCAAAGGCGGCCACGGTCCGGCTCTCGACAAGCTCAAGAAGTCCGAGCTGGCCGCGCGGGCGGAAGTGCATCTGGCCGGAACGGGCTGGCTGCCGGAGCCGCTGCGCATCTCCGGGACGCCCGCACCGCGCGAGACCCGGCTCGCCGAGGCGGCGGAATGACCGCGGCCTTCCGGCTGCGCAGCGATGCGCAGCCGGTTCTCTTGAAGAACCGGGTGCGCCATAGCCGTGATCGCCTCCCTCCCAAAATTACCGAACTTGACCTCTCGCCCCGCCGATCTACGTCGCTTGCTGGCGCCCGCCATGATCCGGGCGCCGACGGACGAAGATATGACCACAGACCAAAGCCCACGAGACCTTCCACCCCATCACACCTCGGCACCCGGAACCCTGCTCGAAACACACGAGGACTGTCCGCTCTGCGAGGGCCGGTCACGACGGCTTCTCTGCCGCCATGGTCGCAACTTCGAGCGCCTCGATACGGTGATGTGTACGGGTTGCGGCCTGGTGCATTCGCACCCGATCCCGGACCGCGAGACGCTCGCGGATTACTACCGGGAAACCTACAGGTCCGACTACAAGGCCGCTCGCACGCCAAAGCTCAAACATCTCGTGCGCTACACCCCAGGCGTGCTCGCGCGTGTGCGCGAGATCCAGAGGCTGGCGCGTCCCGATCAGACAGAATTGCTCGATATCGGGTCGGGATGCGGGGATTTTCTTTACATGGCCACCAAGCTCGGCTTCCACGGCCGCGGACTCGAGCCCCACAAGGGCTATGCTGCCTTCGCCCGCGACGAGCTCGGCATGCCCGTCGAGACAGGGTCCTTCGAGACCGCGACGTTCGACCCGGCGGCCTTCGACGTCGTCAACCTGCACCACGTGCTCGAGCACATGTCCGAGCCCGTCGCCACACTTCGGCGCCTGCATACCCTGCTGCGTGAGGACGGCCTGCTGGCGATCGCCGTGCCCGACGTGTCGCTCTGCGCGCATGCGCCATGGACCCAGTTCCACCGGGCGCATATCTACAATTTCAATCACCAGACGTTGAGCGCCGCCCTCGCGCGCGCCGGGTTCGAGGTGCTCAATCCCGAATTGGGCAGCACCTCGCTGATCGCCCGTAAGGTCTCGATATCCCGCGACAGCGGCCCCCGCTCCATGCCCTCCAATTACGCAGACCTTTGGGACCGCCTCTCGACCCATTCGGGGCCACGTCATTATCTGAGCCCCCGACCGTATCGCAGGCTCATGAAGAAGCTGATCCGCTATCCGGCGGAGATGCTCTGGGCAGCCCGATACAGGACAGCCCGTCGCGTTCTCGACGATTGCTTCAATCGCTCCCCTAAGACACCCGACAACCCAAGACACCTTCCATAATCGGCACGGACGTCAAAAATACTTTATACGGAATATAAATACGCTATGCTTGTGGGACCGATGCGTAAGAAACGTCCCGCCGATCGCGAGCCTTGCAGCAGTCCAGACGAGCTGCCACCCCTCAGCGACCCCAACCACGTCGCCGAGTGCTACGCGAACCATACCGCAGGACTGAGCTTCCGGGATGGCGTGGTGCACCTGACCCTGAGCGTCGTCAGGCCGCTACACCTAACTACCGTCACAGGTCCGCACCTGGAAAATGTCGTCGTCGCACGCGTCGCGCTCTCCGAGCCTGCCATGCAGGCGATCGTGCAAGCCTTTGCGCAGCTCTGCGCCGCCATACAGACGCCCCGCCCGGAGAAGATGAACTGATCGCGGGGGACCGCGTAGCCACGACCCAGCATCGCCAATTCCGGGATCCCGCACATACTCAGATGTTTCGCCGATACCGCCGGTCCTTCTGCGCCTTGGGCCGCGGCCCCTTGGCCGGCTTCACAAGACCCTCCGCCTGCAGAAAGCGCTCGAACCGCGCAAACGCCTTGTAGCCGGCCGGACCGTACCCGGAGAAGATGGCTGCACCCTGACGGTGAATGGCGACGGCCTCTCCGTCGGTCGCGCAGAAATGATGGCCGAGCAAATCCGCGCAGGGCTCGTCATAGGTCATGAAATTGGCGGCCGTCCGAAACACGTTCGCCGACGACCTATAGATCTCGATTACGATCGGCATACGGCAATCATCGCCGCGACCGCCGACAGCGGCAAGATGAGTGCCATCGCATGCAGCTCATATCCGGAAGGCCGGGCGACGTTGCAGTCGGTCGAGAAGCAGCATTGCGTGCCGCAGGTTCATGAGCGCCGTCTCATGAGCCGAAGATCCGGGCGTGAGCAGTGGGAGCACATTCCGCATGTCTCGGATGACGAGGCGAAGCTGCGCCTCGGAATAGCGGCTCAATTCCAGGTAAGTCAGTAATCTCATAGGGCCTCCTTGGTGAGGCCACGCACCGTGCGCGGCATCAAGGGACGCCTGACGCAGACCCGAGGGGAAGCCGCATCGCCTGCGACCGAAACGAACGTGAAGGAGTGTCCGTCGCCAACGGACACTTGCGGCCCACCAGCCACTCGGATCTGCACACTGGCCGGCCTGTTGCCACGTTGCGCTGCCTCCGAGCGGAGGCTGGGATGACTGAGCTGCCCCTGGAATGGTCGCTTACGCAGGCGCGACGCGAGAATTTGACGGAGCGACCCGCTTGCTGCCAAAATGCGGCCTACTGAATTATGAGCTCTCTGATCGATGCCCCGTCACGGCCCGAGGCCGTCCTCGAAACCACCCTCGCCATCCCGGGCGACCCGCTGCTGTCGGCACAATGGTATCTGCGGAATACAGGACAGAAGGGCGGCATACCCGGCATCGACATCGACGTGCTTCCCGTCTGGCCCGATTTTGACGGCTCCGGTATCCGCGTCGCTGTAATCGACGACGGTTTCGATCTCCAGCACCATGAGCTCTCGGCCGCCTTCGGCCGGACTGCCGGATACGATTATCGTGCCAACGATCCCGACCCCACGGCCGGTCCGGGCGATCGCCACGGCACCGCCGTCGCCGGCATCATCGCGGCTGCCGCGAATGGTAGCGGGGTCGTCGGCATCGCGCCGGGCGTCGCAATCATGGGGCTGCGCGTCAGCTTCGAGGCCGATAGCACCGCCGCCATGTTCGAGCAGGCCTTGTCAGCCATCGTCGATGCCGACGTCGCGAACAACAGCTGGGGTTACACGCAGCCCTTCGCTGATAATTTCAGTGCGCCTTATATGCAGGTGATGCGCGCCGCAATCGAGACAGCGGCCGATCACGGGCGCGACGGTCTCGGTACCACCATCGTCTTCGCGGCCGGCAACGGACGCGCCTCCGGGGATGACACCAACCTTCACTCCCTCAAGAACGCGAGCGCGATCATCACCGTCGCCGGCATCGACGCGTCCGGCCGCGCGCTCTCCTTCTCCACGCCGGGTGCCACGCTTCTCGTCTCTGCCCCCGGACAATCTATTCTGACAACGGACGTCATCGGCGCCCAAGGCTACGAGGCCGACGATGATGTCGCGCTCTCCGGAACATCGTTCGCAGCTCCGATGGTGAGCGCCGTCGTCGCCCTCATGCTCGACGCAAACCCGGCTCTCGGCAACCGCGACGTCCAGGAGATCCTCGCCTATTCGGCTCGCCAGATCGATCCCAACGGCAGCCTCTGGCAGGTCAACGGTGCGGGCAACCGCAACGGAACCGGCCTCCATTTCTTGCACGACTACGGTTTCGGGCTTCTCGACGCGCATGCCGCCGTCCGCCTTGCCGAAACCTGGAACGCGGTACCGGCCACCAGCTCGAATGCCGTGCGCCTGACCGTAAGTTCGACCCTGTCGTCCGATATTCCCGACGGCTCTTCGTTCGTCCTCTCGACGATCAGCGTGACAACCCCACTCCGTATCGATCGCGCTGAAATCACGTTCGACATGTCCCATTCCCGTCCTTCGGATCTCGAGGTCGTGCTGATTTCTCCTCACGGCACCGAAAGCCGGCTGCTCGACCATCCGAACGTCGGCCAGCTGCCCATGTTCACATTCGGCACCGTCGCGAGCTGGGGTGAATCGAGCCTTGGCACCTGGACGCTGAAAGTCTCCGATACACGGACCGGCGAGCGCGGTCGGCTCGAGGGCTGGTCTCTCACGCTCCTGGGCGACCCTGTCACTGCCGACGACACCTACATCTTTACCGACGCTTACATCACGTCGGCAGCACCGGCTTTGGTCACAGACGCCAACGGCGGCGTCGATACGCTGAACGCTGCCGCCGTCACGCAACCGGTCATCCTCGACCTCGGCGGGCGCACTGGCTGGCTCGGTGGCAAACCCGTCCACATCGCACCGGGCGCGTCGATCGAAGCGCTCGTGACCGGTGACGCGGACGACATCCTCACAGGCGATTCTCTTCGGAACCGTATTCTCTCAGGGCGCGGTGACGACCTCATCTTCGCCTCGACCGGCGGCGATCTGATCGATGGCGGACCCGGCACCGACACCTATGTCTATACGGATCGCTTCCGGGAGGCGCTCATCGCCAACACCGCCGAGAGCGCCACGCTGCGCCATCGCGACACCGGCGAGGTCACGCACCTGGCGCATATCGAGCAGGTCACGATTGCCCGCACCACCCTTCCGTTTCCGGATTTCTTGACCATCGCCGCTCTCGTCGACGGCTTCTTCAAGGACGGCGAGGCCGGGCGCGACATGCTGCGCGGCAGCCCCGACCGCGACGCGCTCTATGGCGGACCCGGCGACGATTACCTATTCGGCTTCGATCAAGCCGATTACATCCGGGGCGATGCCGGCATCGACCGGATCTACGCGGGAGCCGGCGACGACCTTCTCTTCGGCGGTGACGACGGTGACATCCTCTGGGGCGGTCTCGGCGCCGACACGCTCGAGGGTGGGGCGGGGCAGGACGCCCTGTTCGGCGAGGACGGCGCCGACAGGCTGAGCGGTGGCCCCGGCAACGACATCCTCTATGGCGGCGAAGGCGACGACATCCTCGCCGGCGGCGCCGGACAAGACACGCTCACCGGCGGGGCTGGTCGAGACACCTACGTGCTCGACGTCCTCGATGGCATCGTCGACTTCATCTTCACCTTCGAGGCGGATGGTCCGGAGGCAGACCGTCTCGATCTCCGCGCCCTGCTGACGGGTCTCGATCCCTCCGCTTCCCTCGACCGCTACATTGCCTTGTCGCTCCACGGCACGGACACGCTCGTCTCCGTCAATCCAGACGGGCTCGGTTCCGATGCCATCCCGCTCGCGCGCCTCGCCCACGCCAGTCTCGGCGAACCGATCCAGCATTACCTGGACCGTAACATCCTCATAGCTTTCGACGCGCAACTCGCCTGATTGCCCTCGCGCGTCGCTCGACGCGCTGACGCCACGCCTCCTGTCCGCCGCCGCAGAGCGGTCTCTCATCATGCCGACCATGCGCCAGGGCGCGGGCGCTTCAAGGGCTCACGCCCTCGGCTTCGGCTGCGCCGGCCGCCGGCCCCGTCTTGGAAGGGAGGGGGGCCGGTTCCGCACCCGCTCGGGCCCCGTCGCCTCTGTCCGGCATCGAGACCGCACTCACGCGGGGCTCGGCAGGACAAGGAGAAGCTAATGTCAGCCCGTCATCAGATCAAAACCGAGCGCAGGGACATCCACGCGGAGATCACCGCAAAGCTCATCGCCAGCATCGAGGCCGCGCCCGGCCGTCCGTCACTGCCCTGGCGGCGATCGTCTGCGCCCCTCTTCATGCCGGAGAACGCGCTCACCAAGAAGCCCTACAACGGCATCAATATCGTCAGCCTCTGGGTTGCCGCCGAGGCGCACGGCTATTCCGTCCCTGTATGGGGGACGTACAAACAATGGTCGGAAATGGACTGCCAGGTCCGCAAGGGCGAGAAATCGTCCCTCGTCGTCTTCTACAAGGAGTACGAGGCCGAGCCCGACCCGGACAAAGCCGACGACGACGGCAAGCGCCGCGTAGCGCGCGCCTCCTACGTCTTCAACGCCGCCCAGGTCGACGGCTTCACCGCTCCCGGGGCACCGGAGCCGCTCGGTCCCATCGACCGTATCGCCGCGGTCGACCGCTTCGTCACGGCGACGGGCGCCCGCATCGAGCACGGCGGCGAACGCGCCTACTACCGCCCCTCGACCGACCACATCCAGATGCCCGACGAGACGCTCTTCTGCGGCACGACGACCATGTCACGCTCGGAGAGCTACTACGCCGTCCTCTGCCACGAGATTCTTCACATGAGCGGCTCGGAGAAGCGTCTCAATCGCCAGTTCGGCAAGCGCTTCGGAGACGCGGCCTACGCCGCCGAGGAGCTCGTCGCCGAGATCGGCAGCGCCTTCCTGTGTGCGGAGCTCGGCATCACGCAGGATACCCGCGAGGACCACGCCCAGTACCTGGCGCAGTGGCTGACCCTGCTCAAATCCGACAGCCGGGCCATTTTTACCGCCGCCGCCAAGGCCTCCGAGGCCGTCGCCTACCTCAAGGCACTGCAGGCTCCCTCGTAGGGAGCCTTTTCGACTCCCCTTCGGCGCTTATGTGACCGGACACCGGGGTGATCCGGTTTTTTCAGAATTATGTCCAAAACGGCAAAATTGCAGAACCTGAAACGAATGCTCTATAATGCCCGTCATGTCTCACGCAGAAATACGATCCGAAGAAATTATCGCCTACCTTCAAAAGCTCGGCCTCGATTACAAAACCGCGCAAAACCTGGCCGCCCAGGTCGAGCTGGCGACCCAGCCCCAAGAGCCGCGTCTCCACAGCTCGCTCAGCATCCACGAGGCCCAGGACTGGCTTGCCGCCAACGATCCGGCCGGCGCCGACTACTGGCGGGCGCAGCAGCCCAATGTCGAGATGATCGCCGCCGTCGGCGAGC
This sequence comes from Betaproteobacteria bacterium, assembly GCA_009923755.1. Taxonomy (GTDB): domain Bacteria; phylum Pseudomonadota; class Gammaproteobacteria; order Burkholderiales; family UBA3065; genus UBA3065. The sequence continues at coordinate 35,039 of RFSW01000003.1, forward strand.
AGCTGATGCTGGCAAACGCAAGCCGCCAGCTCGTCTTCGACCGCGAGTGGCAAGAGCGCTACCTGCGCGGCGATATCCCCGGATAATCTGCCCGCCGGCGCCTTACGAGTCGCTGCCCCTGGCGGCTCGCTTCAATCTCAGAATGTGCCTGAACACCGCCTCCCAGGCCTCTGCGTCCTGCCGGCGGCAGCGCGCGTCGATCTCATCCCTCCGCGGAACGTCTACGGCCTCTTCGTAGTGCAGCACGCCGCGCAGCCGGTCGAGCATCGAGACCTGCTGCCGATCGCGCCGGATCAGCGTGCAGATGTATTGGCTCGCGCTGTTGTACCCTCCGGCTGACACCTGTTCCCTGACCCACGCCCTGAGATCGGGCGACAACGCGAAGTTCAGCGTGCAGCGTCCGCCTCTCCTCCGAACGGCGCGCGCGGATGAATCGTCGGGGTGCTGGGGCTGATCTGGAGTGCTTATGGGTGTCATGGACAAATGCTGCCATGCCCTGTCTCCTCACTCAATAGAGCGGGCGCGCAAAACCCAGTGTGCTCAACAATGACGCGAAAACAGGACCCCCGGCAAATACCCGGACCATGGTTGCGGCGATTTCGGTTAAATGGACATGTTTCAAATTTGCAGAGCAATTATTTGACGTATTCTGACATAATTGGCATAATCGCCAATTATGCAATCTGATTTTAATTTATTAAGTCGCCTTGCCGATCACCTCGAGAAATCCGGAAACTTCGAAAAAGCCTGGATCGTCGTCGCGGAGCTCGCCTCCAGCCTGCCTCCACGGCATCCATTCCACACGCGCCTCCTCGTGCTCGAGACCCTCCTCCAAGAACGCCAGCATCCCACGACGACGACCAGCCAACCCGCGCCGTCGCCTAAACCGCAATAAGCCGATCCGCGCGTCAATCCGCGGCAACAGCCGGCGTCACATAGCCCCGGCGCGCCCGCTCTCGGGCGAACTCGGACACGAGACGCGCCGCCTCACCGTGTGAGCCACACCAGTGCTCACGCTGCCCACCGCGGCGCCCGATCCGGCCCCACTCGCGGATCACCGCCCAGTCTCCGAACAGCGTCCTCTCGACCGACAAGCGATAATAGCGGGCCTCGTTGCGGGCCGTGTTTCGACGCTCGAAATACATTTCCATTGACATCATGCCGAATCGTAACAGCGCCGCGATTCGTTGCGCAAGCACAATTGCAATTCCATGCGTTAACGGGTTTTGCCGTATCTCATTTGAAATTTATTAACGTCAATCAATTTATAATAGAATGTCCGTTTTATAATTAGCGGATTTATTGAACCATTTGGCGTCGCAGGACGCAGAAAGAGAAGCTACAATGAAAATAAGTGCAGACAATATTGCTCAACATCTGGTGGCCTTCGGCTATTCCGCCAAGGCCGGCAGCATCAAGGACCGCAAGACCGGCGAGCCGCAGGACGTCGTGTTCATCAACGGTCTCGGCAGCATCAACGCCTATCTGAACCTCTCTTCCGATCCCGGCAAGTTCGGGCTCAAGGTGTTCGGTAACCTGCCGGAAGGCTACGCCCCTGTCGTCCTCGACGACGATGGCCGCGTCATCCGTGAAACGGTCATCCAGAACGGCGAGAGGATCACCCGTGCCAAGCGTGGGGAAGCGCTCGACGCCGAGGCTCTGAAGCGGAAAAACAACGAGATCAGCCTCGTTGCCCGCAAGGAGATCTCGGCCGCCGTGCTGGCCGCCTATATGCTCGAAGCATCGGGTGGCGATCTCGAGATGCTGCGCGAGGGCTTCCGTCTGCAGAAATGGGAAAGGAACGGTCAGAAACCCGCTCTCGACGGGCAGGAGGTGAGCGAGACCGCCATCGTCGACCTCTCCGCCGAGTTCACCGAGGCCGCAGACCCCGCCTCCCAGACCGAGGCGACCGTCGAGGCCGCTCAGACCCGCCGCAAAGTGAAACGCGAGAAGGGCCTCAGCCTCTAACCCGCCGTCCACATTCCACATGAGACGCATGATGCCCCGCCTCCGGCGGGGCATTTCCATTCCGCCCGCCATCGCCCTTGGCGATACCCCAGAAAACATCGCGCCCCGGAAGCCAAAGCCTCCGGAGCGCGCCCGTCCACATTCCACAGTAGACAGATCGGAGCATGCCCCCGCACATGCAAACGAATGCCGAAAGCCATTCCATAGCATTCAATACATCCGATAATCAAATCTACAAATAGTATTTTTAACGCCAAATTAAATGGACTTGACGGAAAATCTTAATGTGGAGCCAGATGTGTCCGCGTAATACGCGAACGTGATCTGGCAGGGCGAATTCGCGAACCCCACCCGCCAGCCGGCTGCGCTTCCCGTCTCTCGCTCCGAACCCGAGCCAAAGGCCGCGATTGACGAACCAGAACACCGAGCAACACCGCACCATCATCCTGACCACCAGAGTCAACCCCGAAGAGCATGCCCTCATCATCGAGGCTGCTGCCCGTACCAATCTCCCTCCCGCCACCTATCTCCGCGCCGCCGCCCTCAATGCCAGACTGGTCGTGAGAACCTTCGCGACGATGGCGCCCGAGGACCTGGCGCAACTGAAACGGTTGGGCAATCTCCTCAACCAGATTGCGCGCTCGGGCTGGCGAGGACGCTTTACCCGGCCGACAGAAGAACTCCATGCCCGGGTGATGCTGGAGCTGCTGACCGTCATTCGCCGCCTCGGCTCGACCAAGTCGCCGTCGGCATGATCGTCGCGCGCATCGACAACGCCCGCTCCTCCCGGACGCCGTTCCGACGCGGCAGGTCGTTCAAAGGCGCTCTCAAATACCTTCTGACCGGATCGAAGACCGCACCCAGTCCGGAGCGCGTCCTCTACGCCGAGACCGTCAACATCTATGGCGACCTGAGCGACGCCGCCCATGCCATGGCCACGACATGGCAAGCCCGTTTTGCGCTCATGCGCGCGGCAGGTCTCGCGCCCAAAAACGGTGCTGACAACAAGGCGCCGGTCTATCACCTCGTCATCTCCTGGTCGGCTGACGAAGATCCGCCGCCATCACGCGAGATGGCCGATCTGGCAAAACAGCTCCTCTGCCTGCTCGGCCTCGGCGAGCACGAGGCCGTCCTCGTGGTCCACGGGGATACCGATCACCCGCACATCCACATCATCGCCAATACCGTCCACCCGGTCACCGGCCGGACGGCCCCCCTGAGCTTCGACAATCGCATCATGCAGGGGTTCGCTGCCCGCTACGAGGAGTTGCGCGGCAAGATCGTCTGCACCGGTCGCTTTGCGCCCGAAGTCCGCTCGGCCTTCAACGCCGCGGCCGGACTGACCGCGCGCGGGCGGCGCCAGAGTCGCCCGAGGTGGCACCGCAGCACCGCGCCCGTCCGTGAGGCCGCCCGCATCGCGCTGCCTTCGGTCGTCCTCGAGGCTTTGACCCGTCACAACGCGACGTTCTCGGCCGCCGAGCTCGCCCGCGCCGTCACCGAGACGACGGCGACGCCGGGCGCGTTCGCCGATCTCATGGCCGCTGTCATGGCTTCGCCCGAGCTCGTCCGTCTGACCGATGCCGAGGGTGCTCCCCGTTACACCACACGCACCCAGCTCGACGCCGAGGCGCGCCTCGCCGCTTCCGCCGCGCATCTCGCCACAACGATCACGCACGACGTCACCACCGTGGCGCGCACCCGGGCCCTGTCACGCTTTGCCGGACCAGAGCAGAGCGGTCCCCGCGAGGCCCTCGCGCACCTGCTCGATCCGCGCGGCCTCTCGGCCGTCGTCGGCTATGCGGGCGCGGGCAAGTCGACGCTTCTCAAAGCGGCCGCCGAGGCCTGGCACGCCTCGGGATATCGATTGCGGGGGCTGGCGCTCGCCGGGCGCGCGGCCGAGGCCCTCGAGGCCGACTCCGGCATTCCCTCCGGCACCATCGCCGGCTTTCTGATGGGCCTCGACTCCGGCGCCGTCGTGCTCGGCGCCAAGGACATCATCGTCATCGACGAGGCCGGCATGGTCGCGAGCCGACAACTCGACCGGCTTCTGTTCGCCGTCCGCCAGGCCGGCGCCAAGGTCGTCCTTGTCGGCGATCCCGAACAGCTCCAGGCGATCGAAGCCGGCGGCCCCTTCCGCTACATCGTCGAGCATTTCGAGCACGCGCGTCTCACGACGATCTGGCGCCAGAAGGAAGCCTGGATGCGCGAGGCCACCCGGAACCTGGCAGAGGGCGCGACGCAGCTTGCCCTCACCGCCTACACGAACGCCGGTATGGTGCAAGCGCATGACGCCAAGGCCGACGCCATCACCTCGATCCTCGACATGTGGCTCGCCAACCGCGAGCGCGGTCTCTCGCAGCTGATCCTGACCGCCACCAACGCAGATGCAGGGCTCGTCAACACGGCCGCACGCGGTCGCCTCAAGGAGATGGGTGTTCTCGGCCCCGACACCGTCGTGGACCTCGAGGAGGGTCCCATGGCCGTCGCCGCCGGCGACCGCATCGTCTTCCGCCGCAACGACCGCACGCTCGGCGTCAAGAACGGTACCACGGGCACGCTCGTCACCGTCGCCGGCCAGGGTCTCGTCGTCGCGGTCGACGGTCCCCCGCCACGGCTCGTGGAGGTCGATACGGCCCGCTATCCCCACATTGCCCACGGCTATGCCGTGACGATCCATAAGGCACAGGGCGCGACCGTCGATCGCACGTACGTTCTCGCCGCCCCCAACATGGACCGGCATTCGGCCTATGTCGCGCTCAGCCGCCACCGCGAGCGGGTCTCGCTGCACTGGTCGAAGGATGTCTTCCCCGACGTCGCCATCCTCGCCCGGCGGCTGGCGCGCAAGCGCCTCAAGGATACGACCCTCGATTACCGGGAGGAGGTCGCCGCCAAGCTGCGCACCGTGACAGCCAAGGCCCGCGCCGCGACAGCGACCATGCCCGATACCAAGGCCTGGGCGGGTTTCCTCGCCGCGCAACGCGCCGAAGCGGACCACGTCGCCGGCATGAGCACGCTGCGTCGCACCTTCTGGATGGCTGCCCATCTCGACCGGTTCGTCCGCGCGCGCGCCGTCACGCTTGCCGGGCTGCAGACTCGCGAGCGCGCCGCATTCGCGGCAATGCTGCGCAAAGCACCCGTCGGTGACGCGCAACCGGGGGCATGCCCCACAGCTCGACCATCCGGCATCGAACCGGCGGCGCCGCGACGTCCGTCCCTCCCCCGCGGACCGGCGCCCCGCACACCATAGACACCGTGACGGTCCACACCCCGGCGCTCGCCCTCAATTGAGCCGTTGACCGCTCTCGGCCACGGCCGCGGTTTTGAGGCCAATTCCGACATAGCGCGTGCGCCGCCGCTGCCGCACCTTCTCGAGGCCGAGACTGTCGATCTGGCGCACGAAGGCCGGCATGGTCAGCGGCCGGACGCCCCGGCTCTCGCACCACGTCCGATAGGCCTCGTAAAGCGCGGTCGCGGTGAACGCGTCGCGGCCCGCGCGATCGACCTGCTCCTGGCAGAACTGCGCGACACTATTCCTGCGGGCGCCCCCTTCATCGGTTTGCGCCGGCGGCGGTAACGCGATTGGCACCGTCACGACCGGGCCGACGACGATGTCCGGGGCGGCGCCCCTGTCGTCCGGATTGCCCGAACGCCCCTGCCAGAGGCTCATGGCCATGTACATGCCGAGGCCCGATCCGACTTCGAGCAGGATCGCCACGAACACGACGAGCCTGAACTGCACGCGCGCCACATCGAGACCGAGAAGCTCGGCGAGCACGGCGGCCTGCGGGTCCGCTCCGCCCGACGCCGCCGCGCCGTTCATTCCTTCGAGCTTTGTCTGCGCGTCCCGGATGCGCAGGCCGAGCGCCTCGGCCTGCTGCCCCGACTCGAGCTCGACAACGAGGGTCTGGTATTTCTGGCAATAGTCCCGCGAGATTTTGCCCGTGACCGCCGTGCAGGACTGCGTCGCCGTCCACAGCCGCTCAGCCTTGAGGCCCGCGATCTCGGCCCGCACGGCAGCCGGCGGCCGATGCGGCGCAATCCACGACAGCTGGTCTTGCGCCCGTTTCAGGTCGTCGCTGACCGCCTTGTAGGCCTGGATCTCGACCAGCCGATGTCCGGCCGTCGCATTGCGGTTCAGGGCCGCATGACCGAGAGCAGCAGCGAGCGAGTAGGCCGTGACGACGGCGCCGACCACGGCGGCCGCCGCCGCGTGCGACCACATCCGGTTGCGCACCGCCGCGAAGAAGAAGAACGGCACGAGCGCCTTCAAAGCGTCGGCAGCGGCAGAGGCTCCGGCATAGATGAAGCCGTCGACCTCGGTCCGCCCGAGGCTGTAGCCGAACCGCCAGTTCATTGCCCCCGAGACCAGCACGAGGAGGCCCGCTGCCATCACGCCGAGGATGCCGCACACATGCCGGATCATGGCCTCACCTCGTTGTGCGGGCAGCGATTGAAGCCGCCTCAGAAGGGAATGTCATCGCCATGCGCGTTGTCTCTGAGAGCCCGGTGAAACGCGGCGTAGGCGGCCATGATGACTTCGCTCACCGCCGCACTCCTGCTGTCGTCCCCCTCACGGTCCCCGAGCTGCGCCCTCATCTCGGCATGCAGCACCGGCGGCAGCGTCACGGCGAGCGTGACGTCCTCGCCGAGCGGGCCAACGCGGCCGATACGGATCGGTCCGGCCTCCTGGGAAACCTGCGCAGCGGCCGCGAGCAGCGTCCCGGCTTCGCTGATGCTCCAGATGACCATGCTCGTCAGGGGATCGGCCTGCTGTTCCGCAGAGGCCTCCGGCAGCTCCAGCAACTCCTCGCGCAGCATGTCGTCCTCGATCACCTCGTGGGCGAGCTCGCCGAGGATGTCGACAACCGCATCGACCAGCTTCTCCCCCGGAGCGAGCCCCGCCGTGATCTCCGCGCACGCCGACGCTCTGACCGCGAGCGTCACATCGAGCGACCGCCGCCGTTCGGTGATGCCGGTGATGCGTACCCAGTCGAATGCGTCGGGGGCGATCGCCATGCCATCCCGCCAGAGGTCGAGATCCATCTCGCTGATGCGCCGCGCCGGCAGCGTGATCTCCTCGTTGTCCGTCTCGATAGTCATGGGCGTCCTCCTCTCTCTGCGTTGGCTCTATCCTCGAGCGCCTGCTCCTCGCTCCTGGCTGTTCTCACGATCCCGGTGATGACGCGGACGACCGTGTCGTCGTCGGAACGCGCCCCAAGCCGCGCCATTGCCTCGGCCCGGAGGGCAGCCGGTAGCAGCACGGCGAGCACCACTTCGTCCGGCTCCAGCACGCCCAGTCGCAGGATCCGCGTGGTGGACACCTCTCCGCGCGCGCCGGCCACGAGACGCACCACGAGACCCGCGTCCTCGATCGGCCAGAGGGCGACGAGCGCTTCGGCTGAGACGGCGTCACGCGCGACACAGGGAATCTCAGCGACAAGCCTCTTGGCGAAATCGCGCGCAGCGATCGCGTCGCCGTCCTCGCGCAGCAGTTTGGCGATCGCGGCCTCGATCGACGGATACTCCGCCGTCTTTGCGCGGGCGCGGGCGAGGTAAGCCGGTGTGAGCCTCACGGTCACGTCGACATCGTCCCCAGAGCGCCACCTGCGGCCCGTCTCGAGAACACCCGCCATCCGCGCGGGATCACATCGGCGCGCCTCTCCCCAATGCCACAGCCCATAGCGGTCGAGGCGCAACACGAAGCTCTCCGTGCCCTGCACCGGCGCTGTCGTCCGTTTGTCGATTCCCCTCGTCATGTGCACCTCGCCGGCTCTGAAAAAGCATCGAAAACATAGCTGTTTTCGGCGTTTTCGTCAGCACTCAGAACCTCTCGGCGCATGCCATCGCATGCCGCAACATTGTCGGCAGCCCTTGCTACACGCCACGGACGGCGAGGCGTTCTGCATGTCGCGAGGAGGCACCTGACGATCGGGCGATGCTCTCCGCCGCTCAGAGATGAAAGAACCCGGATCAGATCGACACGCGCGCTGTATCACGCGCTCGGCCTGGACGTATTCGTGCGGTATCACCGCCTCCATGCGCGCGCCGTCCTATTATCGATGACGGTCCGACGCCGGAGTTGCGCCAGGCGGCACCGTCGCGTTCGTGACGAAGCGGCTCTGATTTCTCCGAGCGCGTGAACAATCACGAATTCGCGCGTGACCGAGAGCATCGCAACAGTCTCCTCGCCCTCGTGCGACCGCGGTCTCACTTGCCGGTGTGCCCGCGTCGCTGATGACGCCACAGCACCGAGCACGGCTCGATTGCGGCCGGCGCCGCCGCCATCGGCAGCATTGCGCCCGTCCGTTTCCATCACACGCCCTGCAGAGACAGCCCTCGGGCGCATCGGCAAAGGGACCGGGGTGTCTTGCACGATGCTCCGTCTGCTCTCGGTGCGATCCGAAGCCCACGCACGTCCTCGATGATGGGTCCTAACCGCCTCCCGCTCGCTTGCGATCAACAGGCTGCCCGCTCCGTTCGCCCCCCGACGCAAAGCTGGGGGCTCCCGTGTTGCCTGTGTGACGCGCTCCCGGGGGCGGTTGTGACGGATCCCATCGGACGGGCGTGGTGCTCGTCCCCACAACGAAAAACGGAGCAAAACATGAGCAAGAAACCCAACGAGTCCAACCGGCCGACGCACGCCATCTGGCTGGTCACTGGCGAAGGCGAGAAATCGCGATGGAACCGCATCGGATCGGCCTGGCTGCACAACGACAAGAAGGGCGCCAACCTGAAGTTCGAGAGCTTCCCGCTCACCGGCCGCGTCGTGATCCGCGAGATCGAGGACAACATTACCGGAGACGCCGACGCCGCAGCGCAAGGGGGTGAGCAATGAGCCCCTTGCTGTTCAGCCCCAACGTCGACGACGCCTTCGACATGTTCATCGGCTCGACGATCCGCAGCACCGACGATCTCTACTTCCTCGACGGAGAAACCGCCTTCCGCAGAAGCGGACGGTCCATCGAGACCTTCGACGCCGAACTCGCACTGGGAGGTCAGCCATGACCTCCCAGCAAATCAAGACCAGGTTCGCCGACGCCGTGTCCCTGCTCGCGATGTGCGAGCACCTGCTCGAGGACCCCTATGTCCAGGAGCGGCACTGGGAGCTCGTCGACCTCAAGCATCGTGTCCAGGGCTTCATGGACCACTACCGCCAACACCTCGCCGAAGGAGGTGCCGCATGATCCGCGCCGACATTCGCCTACGGCGGGCCAAAGCCCAGGTCGTCATCGACGCCTACTGCGACACGCCGCTCAAACGCGCGCAGCACGAGGCCCTGATCGATGTCCTGGCCGACCTCATGCACTGGACCGACGGCAAGAAGCTCGACTTCCAGAACGCACTCCGCCACGCGCAATCCCACCACGACGCGGAGGTGCAGCCATGAGCTTCTGCATCTGTACGACCTGTGGCAGCCGCTACGCGTGGGCGTGGGAGGAAGCGTTCGACAAGTTCGGCTTCCATGACGGCGACGGCCTGGTCATGACCGAGACCGTGGCGGACGCTCTGAGGGCCGCGGACTTCACCGTCCGCACCGAGGTCTTCGGCTTCCACAACCTCGTCATCACTGCCATCGAGCGCGACGGCCGTTCCTTCATCCCGGACGGCACCAGCCTCGGCTATGCCGATCCGAGAGCCTATCTCCCGGACGACATCGTCCCCCTCCTCGATGCGGCGTTCCCCGAGCACGCGGAGGTGCAGCCATGAGCACCGTCCGCGACACCTTCGGTCTGTGCTGCCCGACTTGCGGCAAAGACCACGCCCTGATGGTCGAGATCACGACCATGGCCCGGCTTCACGGCGACGGCACCGAAACCGTCGGCGACGAGGAATGGGCCATCGACAGCCCGTGCGGATGCACGGCCTGCGGTACCTGGGGCATCGTCGGCAACTTCATCGTCAGCGAAGGAGGCCAGCCATGACCACCTTCGCCAGCCCCGCCACATGGAGCGCCCGTCGGACGAGCGTACGCGAGGCGCAGAGCCTACCCGCACGGTCCGTTCCAAGACGATTGCCGAACGAGTTCTATCCGACACCGCCCGAAGCCACGCGTGCGCTCCTCTCCGTCGAGCATTTCGACGGGGACATATGGGAGCCTGCGTGCGGCGACGGACGCATCGCCAAAGTGCTCGAACGGCACGGCCATCCCGTGGTCGCGACCGACCTCTACCCCTACGGCTACGGTGCAACCGGCGTCGACTTCCTGCGCGAGCGGGAACCGCGCGCCAAGCACATCGTGACCAATCCGCCCTAAGGGTGGGGTCTCGCCGACCGCTTCGTGCGCCAGGCCCTGCGCCTGACGGCGAAAACCGGCGGCAAGGTCGCCATGCTGCTCAACATGGCCTCGCTCTGTCATTCACGCCGGACCGACGAGTGGCGCGAGACGCCGCCCGCCCGGATCTATGCGGTCGACGACATCGTCTGCTGGCCCGAAGACCGCTACGGCCCGCCGCCGCGCCACTTCACCAAGCATCGCTACGTCTGGGCCGTCTGGACGCACGATCACAACGGCCCGCCAGCCTTCTGGTGGCTCTCCGGCGCGGAGTTTCGCGCCGCAAACGACGTTCCATCCCAAGCCTTCAACCCAAGGAGTTTCTCATGACCGATACATCCCTCATCCGACTTGCCCACGCCTATGTCTGCCCGCGCGCCATGACCACGGCCCTCGTTCTCGAAGGCCGGCGCGCACGGCGCCTCAATCGACCGGAGATCGCCGGCATCGTGCGCGAGAACAACGGCGACAGCATCATGGCCGACGCCATCGCCATCCGCCTCGATCTCATCGCGACGCTGATCGATATCGATGACGACCTGAAGCACATCGCCGCGCGGCTCGCGCCCGAGACGATAGGTCCGGTGCTCGCGGCCGTTCCGTTGCGCATCCGCGACAACAGTCTCGACGTCGACGCCGACGCGCTCGTCGCCACGCTCGTGCGCGCCGTGCCACCCGCAGGCGTCGCTTGAGGCGCAGGTCCGTTCATCTTTATACATATGATTTTAGAAAGGCTCATTCCATGTCAGACCATAATCCCGTCACCCTTCTCCTCACGGTCCTCGCGCAGCATCTGCACGAGGCCAGTGCGACCGCCACCGCAGCCTGCGAGGCTGCGCGCGCCGGCAACCAGAACCTCGCGATCGGCACCCTGCTTCCGGCCGAACGCCTGTGCACCGAGGCCCAAGCGCTCCTGAGCGTCGTCCTCTCGCTCCACGCCCATATGCGGGATGTGCCGAAAGACAGCGTGTGAGTGCCCGCCCTCTGCATCGCAGAAGACGTTCCGTGTCGTGGCCCGCTCAGTCGATGACGCGCTCCTCGGCTTTCAGCCGCGGCGCTGCACTGCCGCCACGGGCCGTAATCCCCATGTCCTGACGCAATTCGGCGAGCGCTGTCGTCAACGACACGGCCAGCATATGGGCCTGGTCCGGCGCCAGCTTGTCCGCGATATGCACGACGTGTCCCGAGCCGTAGAAAATCTGGACGCCGTGCGTATAGATCGTCGCGTCGTCTCCCTTCGGCTTGAGGCACTGCTCCGCTTCGATCGACAAGATGTCCGAGTGCGGCAGATGCAGGGTGCCGTGCCGCAGCTTCACCGTCGACAGACCCGTGGGCGCGACCGTCGCGCCCTCACGCCAGAAGGTGAGCTCGCGCACCCGGCCCGGCACCCGCCAGCCGATCCAGAAGAGCCCGTACGCAACACCATAGAGAAGTGCGGCAATGCCGAGCCCCGCAAGCACAGGCTCCGGCCCAAGACCGACGAGGAGAAGACTGCCGATCCCGATCATCACCGCGACCACGAAGACGCACGTGCCCATGCCATGACACAAGGCTTCACACACCGGGCGCGCCTCGGTCCACCGCGCGCCGAGACACGTCGCCCTCCCGTCGTCATCCCTGTTCTCGACGATCTGGCAGCGGAACATCATGGCGCCGTCACCTCGTAGCCAAGCCGCTGCATGTAAATCGGCGGGCGGCCCGGCACGAGCACCAGCTGCCGCCCGGTCTCGCGCGCGAACGCGGTCGTGATCTCGTTGGCGTCGAGGAGGCGCACGCTGCGCAGGTTCTCGCGCCGTCCCATGTCGCCGTGCGCCATGGCGCCCCCCGACACCCGGATCTGCTGGCGCTCCATCACCTGCGTCATGCCGAGCATCTTGGAGAGGTGCTCCGTCGTCGTCACGTCGACGTTCCCGAACGCCTGGATGACGCCGGCATTGCCGAGAAACGTCTCCCAGGACTTCGGGTAGTGCGTCTGGAGCTGCGTGAAATCCTGAATGACGGCCCACAGCTTCACGCCCATACCCGCCATCAGGCCCGCCGCCGCCTCGATCGGACGCATGTGCCCGAGTGCCGGGAACTCCTCGAGCACGAACCACACCGGCAGTCGTCCGCGCGGCACGGGAACCCGTTCCATGGCGATGAGCGCCTGCTGAATGACAAGCCGCAGCCACCGGTAATGCGTCCCCATGCGCATCCCCGGCAGCACGAGGAACAGCGTCGTCTTGCCGGCCGACAGCGCCGACAGCTTGAAATCCGATCGCTCGGTGATGGCGACGACGTCGTCGAGCGGCGCCGTCTGCTCCTGCGCGGTCGACAGGATGCCCTGCAACTCACGCCCGCCTGATTCCTTCTTGCCGAGAAACGACGCACCGATGTTGGCGACGATGCCGTCGAACGCACTCGAGCGCACCATGTCCGCAAACAGACGGTCGAGCTCGGCCGGTGTCGCATTGAGGAGGCGGCGCACCTCGCGCAGCGTTGCCTTGCCCGGCTCCCGGTCGAGAAGATGCAGCGCAATGCCCCGAATGAGGTTCTTGGCACTGTCCGTCCAATGCGGATCGCGCGGATTGCCGATGATGAGCGCATCCGCGAGCTGTGCCGCATCCGCGGCGACGTGCTCGCGTCGTCCCATCCCGAGCTCCCCGAACGGGTTGTGGCTCGCGGTCTTCATCCCCGTCTCCCCGAACGGGTCGAGAATGAACACCTGCTGGCCGAGCGCCGCGCAGTGCTTCGCCGTGGCGCGGGCGAGCTCGCCCTTGATGTCGATGACGACCTTGGAGCCCGGGTAGCGCATCAGGTTCGGAATGAGCACGGTCGACGACTTGCCCGTGCGGCTGCCGGCGACCGTCACCACGTGCCGGTCGTCGTCCCGGCCGAGAAGCCGCCCCTCCCACTGCCCGAGCAGCACCGAGCCCGGCTTCCAGTCCCAGCTGGCGCCGAGCTGCCAGGGATGCCCCCACGTTTGCGACGCCGGGCTCTCAACGCGGCCCTCGATGCCGGTGCCGCGCGGGGGAAATGCGTTCGCGTCCATCAGCGGGCGTCCTCTGCTGTCGTCCTTTTGTGAAAACCCCAACCGGGCGTTTTTCGAACATAAGGACACGCGCTTTCGGCCACAACGAAGCGCCAAACGCCGTGAAACGACGGGAGGGAATACGCGGTTACGCGATGTGATGGAGAAAATTTTTTGAGTTTTCGCCGGAGGAGGTTTTGAGGGGGTTTTTGCGCGTGGGTTTTTTGTTTTTGGTTGGCCCGTTGTTTTTGCTCCACCCCCACCCGCCGCGCCAGGCGTCACACGCCCGCGTGCCCTAGACCCGGGCGCCGCACGAACGGCACGGACGGACGGCAGCGGCACCATGGCGGACGGACACGAGCCGCGTCCCTGCGGCGAGACCGCTGCGCCGAGGCCAGCCCGTTGCGCACGGAGGCCAGGTCCGCGCGCGGCAGCGCCCGGCGGCCCAAAGGCGCGCCTGGGGCCGGCGCTGTCGGCTCGTCCCCGCCAGAGCGCGTCTCGGGCCACGGCGGAGCGCCGTGTGTGGCGGCACGGGGCGCCGTCCCCCTCTTTGCCGCGCCGGCCCTTGCCCGCCGCTCGACCTCAGGATGACGCCTAACCGAACCCGGACGGCTGTTCAACGCGGCTCGCTTCCGCGCTTCCCCCGGGACAAGCCCGGGGTCGCTTGTGCAGCTCCGCCCCCCTCCGGGGCGCGCGTGCCGCGCGGCGTTTGACCCTCCGTCCCCTCGGGTTCGGTTTTAACGGCCTCATCGGTCGAGCGCGGTGCTCGGCCCAGCACAAAGAGCAAAGGACCACCCATGCCCCAACACACTCACGACCTCTCGCCCTGGACCGTCGACGCCGCGCTCGAAAGCGTCGGCCGGACCATCCCCGGAACGCCCCGCTATCTGCGCCCGATCGGCCGCTCGATCGCCAACGCGCTCGAGCTCTACCTCGAGGCGTCCCTGCTCGCGAACTGGGGCGACCTCGACCAGTCGATCCAGACCCTGCACCTCTGTCAGCGGCACGTGGCCGATGCGCTCCGCCAGTTCGAGCGCGTCGACGTCAGCGCCCGCGCCGACTTCACCATCGTAGCGGCCCGGCCCCCCATGCACTGACCACATGGGAGGGAGCGTGCCCTCGGCGGACGCGGAGGGCGGCGGCGGTCACGTCGCCGGCCCCGGACGCTCGCTCTTAGGCCTGCACGACCCGCCGACGACACGGCGCCGTATCGCGCGCGCAGCGAGGGGCACCCGAGCACCGTGGGCGCCCGGCCGGAACATTGCGAGGCCCACGGGCCGCGGGACGGCCTGAAGGCGGAAGGGGGCCGTCCTCTCTGGCATCTCGATGGAATTCTGCCGGGTCGTACCGATGGTGCTCGCGTTCGCCTGTGTATCTCGCCCACGTGTTGTTTCCACGGGGCCGCACGCACGCTTGGCTTTGCATGGAACCTGACCGGGTCCTCTCCTGCGGGTCAACTCGGCTCGCTTCCGCGCTTCCCCCGGGACAAGCCCGGGGTCGCTTGTGCAGCTCCGCCCCCCTCCGGGGCGCGCGTGCCGCGCGGAGTGTGACCGCGTCGCTGACCCGGTCCGGGACGGTTCCATAAGCCGCGCGTGACGCTCGGCCGGAAACAACAAGGAGATACACATGACGAACAGCAACCATCTGACCCACAGCTTCCCCGAGGCCATCGAGGCCGACGCGGCGCCCGCGGCGTACGTCCCGCGGCCCGAGGACCTCGGAAGGACCGTGCGCAGCAGCCACGGACTCGCCTGCCCCAACTGCGGCAACGATGACGGCCTCTACGTCACCGCGAACGTGCAGATAGAGCTCGCCCCGAGGCGCTACATTCAAACCGGCGTCCCCCGCGTTCACGAGAGCAACGACATCCAGTGCGTGAGATGCGGCAACTTCGGCACCGTCGCCGCATGGCGCGTCTGGGAGGGTGAAGACATCGACCTCTTCTGCATCGGCTAGGCCCGAACGCCCTCGGCCAAGCGCCGAGGGCGTCGCCGTACCTCCGCCCGCGCCCGACGTCCCACACGGCCCTCGCCTCAGCCCGTTCCGGGCTTCGTCTCGGCGCCTTTGCGCCCCTCCGCCTCTGTCGTCGTCTGCATCAAAAAAAACTCATCCCCCCAACCGCTCATAATGGCATTTCCATATTCAGCACCATTCACCACGGATACGCCATGCGCCGCGAGGTGACGGATATTGCCGTTTACCGGAAATCCGATGATTAGAATTGATAGCAGCAGGCGCAAACACACATTGCAATCATGTGGCGCCGAAGAGGAGTAGCGAGATGGGGATTTGTTTACGTAAACAAA
>RFSW01000021.1 GCA_009923755.1 Betaproteobacteria bacterium
GCCCAGTGCACGCCATGGCGCTTCTCCAGCGCCGTGATGAGGCTATAGACCTGCGTCACCGAGAACGGATTGCCACCGATCAGCAGCGGGTGCAGGCTCATCACCATGCGCAGCTTGGGGTCCTTGAGGTGCTTGGCGGCCAGGCTGTAGAGCGTCTTCCAGGCGCGCATGCGGACCATCGCCGGCAGCGCGGCGAGCAGGTCGGCGATGCTGTCGAAGGCCTTCTCGCTCAGCCCGAGAAAGCCGAGCCGGTAGCAGTGCTCGGCATCGGCAAGGAAGCGCTTGTAGCCGGCGACATCGCCAGGACTGAAGCGCGCCACCTCAGCGATCATCTGGGCTTCGTCACCGCGATAGTCGAACCAGCTGCCATCGTCGAAGCGGACGCGATAGAACGGGTCCATCAGGCGCAGATCGATGTCGTCCGACATCTTCTTGCCGCACAAGGTCCACAACTCCTCAAACAGGAAGGGCGCGGTGACGATGGTCGGACCGGCATCAAAGACGAAGCCGTCGCGACGGTGCACATAGGCGCGGCCGCCGGGCGCATCGAGCTTCTCGAGCACGCTGACCTGATAGCCGCGGGCGGCCAAGCGTATGGCCGCGGCGAGACCGCCGAAGCCACTGCCGATGACCAAGGCGACCGGCTTGCACGGTGCGCCGGCGTCTGCCAGTGCTGTGATCTCCGGACTCGATTGCATCAACATGCGGGACGGCCTCCGGGGTGAATAGGGCGGGGCACCGTCGCCCGCCGGAAGCGTCGGGCAGGACAACGGCTCGCGCCCCGATGGGGACGCCGGACAGCGCGCGTCACGCCAACGTGACGCATAACTGTAAATTGCGATTGACGGTAGAAAATGTCAAGTGTGAGAATGGGTCAATGAGTGCCGCGACCCATGCCTACCCGGCGCCCTCAGCAGTCGCCGAGCTGCTGAAGCCGATCACCTGGTTCCCACCGATGTGGGCGTTCGCCTGCGGCGTGGTGGCGTCGGGGCAGCCTTTTTCCGGGCACTGGACGCTGATCCTGACCGGTGTCTTGCTGGCTGGCCCGCTGGTCTGCGCCACCAGCCAGGCGGTCAACGACTGGTTCGATCGCCACGTCGATGCGATCAACGAGCCCCAACGACCGATCCCGTCCGGACGCATACCGGGGCGCTGGGGCCTGTATGTCGCCATCGCTTGGAGCCTGCTCTCGCTGTTGGTGGCAAGCACCCTCGGCGATTGGGGTTTCCTTGCGGCAGTCGCCGGCTTGGTGCTGGCATGGGCCTACAGCGCGCCGCCGCTGCGCCTCAAACAGAACGGCTGGTGGGGCAATGCAGCCTGCGGTTTGTGTTACGAGGGTCTCGCCTGGGCGACCGGCTCGGCTGTGATGGCCGGCGGCGCCATGCCGGACCCTGGTTCATTGCTGCTGGCCCTGCTCTACAGCCTCGCGGCCCACGGCATCATGACCCTCAACGATTTCAAGTCGATCCGCGGCGACCGCCAGATGGGCGTGCGTTCGTTGCCGGTGCAGCTTGGCGCTCTTGGGGCAGCGCGCTCTGCATGCTGGACCATGATCCTGCCGCAATTCGCAGTGGTCGCCCTGCTGCTGCAATGGGATGCCGCCGGGTACGCAATGGCGATCACCGGATTGATCGCCGCACAGCTTGTGATGATGCGCTGGTTCGTCGCGCGGCCGGTCGAGCGAGCGCTGTACTACAGCGGCTTTGGCGTGCCTATCCTGGTGAGCGGCATGATGGTGGCGGCGTGGGCGCTGCGGGGTCTCGCCGGAGGCGTCGCATGACACGGACCGGCGCCTCCGCACCCTTGGGCTGGACCGGCATCGTCCGCCTCGGCATGGTCCAGGCGTGCATCGGCGCTGTCGTCGTGTTGACCACGTCGACGCTGAACCGCGTCATGGTGGTCGAACTCGCCCTGCCGGCCCTCCTGCCCGGCTTGCTGGTCGCGATCCATTACGCGCTACAGATCCTGCGCCCGCGCATGGGCTTCGGCTCCGACCAGAGCGGCCGGCGCACACCTTGGATCGTCGGCGGGATGGGCGTACTCGCGGTCGGCGGTGTGGTGGCGGCACTGGCCACCGCCTGGATGGCGACCGCGCCGACCGCCGGATTGCTGCTGGCGGTGGTCGGCTTCACGCTGATCGGCGTCGGCGTATCGGCAGCAGGCACTTCGCTGCTGGTACTGCTGGCCAAGTCGGTGGCCGAGCACCGGCGCGCGCCGGCAGCCACCATCGTATGGATCATGATGATTGCGGGCTTTGCGGTGACCGCCGGCGTCGCCGGCTCGCTGCTCGACCCTTATTCGCCCGAACGCCTGTTCGAGGTGGCGATGGGTATCGCCGGCATCGCGGTGGTCACCACCCTGGTCGCCCTGTTCCGCCTGGAGGCCGACGGCGCACCGGCGCCAGCCGACGACCGCACCCCCTTTCTGCAGGCCTTGCGCCGAGTCTGGAACGAAGCCGATGCACGCCAGTTCACCATCTTCATCTTCGTCTCAATGCTGGCCTTCTCGGCGCAAGACCTCATCCTCGAGCCTTTCGCCGGGCTGGTGTTCGGCTTTACGCCAGGCGAATCGACCCGCTTGTCCGGCGTGCAACATAGTGGTGTGCTGTGCGGCATGATCGTGGTGGCGCTGGCTGGCAGCCGAAGGGCTCGCCCCGCCGGCGTGACCTTGCGTAACTGGACCGTCGGTGGCTGCATCGCCTCGGCGTTGGCCCTTGCCGGTTTGGTGGTGGGCGGTGCACTTGGCGGAGATTGGCCGCTCAGAGCCAATGTCTTCGTGCTTGGCGCAGCCAATGGCGCCTTCTCGATCGCCGCCATCGCCTCGATGATGCAACTGGCGGGGCGCGGCGAGAGCGGGCGCGAGGGCGTTCGCATGGGGCTCTGGGGCGCTTCGCAGGCGATCGCCTTCGGGCTTGGCGGTTTGGGTGGCGCAGTGGCCAGCGACCTCGCGCGCCGCCTCATCGACGACACCGGTCTCGCCTACGGCAGCGTGTTCCTCGCCGAAGGCCTGCTGTTCATCGCGGCGGCGCGACTTGCTGCCGCCATACCGACTCGGCACGCCGATTCAGCGGCGCAGACCGAAGGCGCGGCCGCGCCGGGGGCGACGCCCGCCCCGCGCACCGCCATTCAAAAAACCGACCCGAACGGGACCTGGAAAGGGGGAGACTGTCATGAGCCAGCCTGAGACGTTCGATGTGGTTGTGATCGGTGGCGGGCCCGCCGGATCTACGGCAGCCGATGAGCTTGCTCGCGCCGGTCGGCGCGTGCTGCTGCTCGATCGAGCGGGTCGCATCAAGCCCTGCGGCGGCGCCATCCCACCACGCGCGATCAAAGATTTCGACATCCCCGACGAGCTGCTGGTGGCCAAAGCGCGCTGCGCCCGCATGATCTCGCCCAAAGACGAAAAGGTAGACATCCCTATCGAAGGTGGCTTTGTCGGCATGGTAGACCGCGAGCACTTTGACGAATGGCTGCGCCAGCGTGCCGCCTCGCACGGGGCGGAGCGTCGTACCGGCCTCTACCGGCGCATTCAGCGCGGCAGCGACGGCTTGGCCGAGGTGTTCTTCGCCGACAAAGAAGAAGACGGCGCGGAATACTCGGTCAAGGCACGCTGCGTCATCGGTGCAGACGGCGCCAAATCGCAGGTCGCGCAGCAAGAGGTTCCGGGCGCCGAAAAGACCAAGTACGTCTTCGCCTACCACGAGATCCTGCGCAAGCCTGAACACACCAACGCCGATTACGACGAGACGCGTTGCGACGTGTACTACCGCGGCAGCCTGTCACCTGACTTCTACGGATGGGTGTTCCCCCATGGCAACACGCTGAGCGTGGGGCTGGGCAGCGCCGAGCGCGGCTTCTCGCTGCGCAAGGCAACCACCCGGCTGCGCGAAGCGGCCGGCATGACCGACTTCGAGACCATCCGTCAGGAGGGCGCCCCGCTGCCGCTCAAGCCCCTGCCCCGATGGGAGAACGGGCGCGACGTGGTGTTGGCCGGCGATGCGGCCGGCGTGGTCGCACCTTCTTCCGGCGAGGGCATCTACTACGCGATGCTAGGCGGCCGGCTTGCTGGCGAAGCGGCAGCGGAGTTCCTGCGCACGGGAAAGGCTTCGGCTCTGGCCACGGCGCGCAAGCGCTTCATGAAGCTGCATGGCCGCGTGTTCTGGATCCTTGGGATGATGCAGCACTTCTGGTACTCGAGCGACAAGCGGCGCGAGAGCTTCGTCAAGATCTGCCGCGACAAGGATGTGCAGAAGCTCACCTTCGACGCCTACATGCACAAGGAACTTCAGCGTCGCGACCCCATGGCGCACGTCCGGATTTTCTTGAAAGACATGGCGCATCTGCTAGGGTTGGCAAAAGCCTGACGCCCCCGAGCTCCATTTGTCCTTACGCCAGCAAAGCCTCACCGCAGCCGCCATCGCCATCGCCACAGCCGCCGCCGGCGGCGCCTTGACGCGCCTCGACGGCTGGTACTACGGACTCCAACAGCCCTGGTTCAAGCCCCCTGATTGGGCGTTCGGGCCCGCATGGACCCTGATCTTCACGCTGACGGCCGTGGCCGGCGTACTGGCGTGGCGTGCCACCCCCGAACGCGCCTTGCGCCGCCTGGTGCTTGCCTTGTTCCTCGCCAATGCGGCTTTGAACGTGTTGTGGAGCTATCTGTTTTTCTGGAGTCAGCGTCCGGACTGGGCACTCACCGAGGTCGGCGTGCTGTGGTCGTCCGTCGCGCTATTGGTGTACGCGGGCAGCCGCCTTGATTACCGTGCAGGCATCTTGCTGTTGCCTTATCTCGCATGGGTCTCGCTGGCCAGCCTGATCAACCAGCAGGTGGTTGCACTCAACGCGCCTTTCCACTGAGCGCCTGCTGGATGCTCAAAGCGCGGGGCCCGTCAACGACGCACCGTGGTCCGGCCCGCCACCACACGATGATCGATCGACCCACGAAAAAAGGGCGCCTGTAGGCGCCCTTTCAATGCAGGCACACCCGAAGGTGTGCCCTGTCCGTCGGCTTACAGCCGGATCAAGATCCCTTGACCGCTTTACGGCATTGCGACCGCTGCCGTGACCTGCTTGCGCTCCTCAGGAGCCGGCTCACCCTCGAGCGGATGCAGCGGCTTGCCATCCGTGCTCGGCTTGGCCAACTCGGGGAAATCCTTGAGCATGCTCTGCCCGTAGAGCGGCTTGTAGGCACCCTTGTGGCACGTTGCACAGAACAGCTTCGGTGCATCGCCCTTGGGTCCAAGGTCGTCCGCGTCGTACACCGGCTTGAGCGGGGCCAGATAGCCGTTGTTGAGATCGCGGACCATGCGGATGCCGTACCAGGCGGTGACCCGCTGGGGAGAGCTTTGCGACCACGAGGAGAACGCACGACTGTTGTGGCAGTAATCGCAGTTCACCCCCAGTGACTTGGACATGTGCATCATCAAGCCATAGGTCCACTCGGCGTTCTTGGTGCCCTGCTTATTGTCACCCATCGGCAGGGCATGCTGCCCTTGCACCCGGATGTTCTGTGCACCCAGCAGGAAGGGGGAGAACGGATCGTTGGGCAGGGAACTCTGGGCCACCGAGTAGGCCGGTTCGTCTTGCCCATCACGCCAGCCCAGCATGCCGCCCTTGTGCGCCGGATCACCCGCCGCATACCAGTAGGCCTTCTGGCCGTTCTGATCCTGCGGATTGGGATACCCACGGTGGCAGGTGTAGCAGGTCACACCGGTTTCAGCGACGTGCTGCTGCCAGTTGCCGTTGATGTGCTGGGTCATCTGGATCATGCGCCGTGCCACCACCTTGGTGTACTTGCTGTCCTCGGCGAAATTGGCCGGGTTGTGGCAATAGACGCAGCCCTGCTGTGGCGCAACCCACTGGGTGATAGAGGCCATATGACGCGTGAATTGGGCCACCGACAGGTCGCCCAACACTTGCACGTTCTTATAAATATCCTTGGCTCGCGGGCCGTCATCCGGCGCGGCTGGCAGGGCGACCGGGACCTTGTTCAGGTCCTGCTGCTTGGCCAGCGTGCGCGGGTTGTAGACCTGCGCCATGCCGGTGCCCCGATAGCCGTGCTGGACCATGTCCACGGGCGGACGCTCCCAACAACCGGCCAGCAGTGAGACCACTGACACGGTCAGCGCAAGCCTCAGGATTTGCTTGGTGTTCATGAACAACTCCCTCAGTTGGCCGGTGCGGACAAGGTGGCCGGATCGACCAGAGTGGCCGGGTCCCAGACATCCGGGTATGCCGGCGCGACGTGGTGCTTGACCGCCCACAGATACCAGTTGTCGACCACGGTGCCGGTGAGCAGGATGCCGATGCCGCCCGTGACGCAGGTCAGCACAGCGAACCACCAGGCCCAGCGGTGCACAGATTCCATCGTGGCATTGAAGCCCATGGTCCAGCGCCAGAACAGTGCAGCGCGCTCCGAGGCCGTGCCCCGGTCGACGATCTGCTCGATCTCACGTTCGCCACCATAGCGACTCACCGCAAGGATGGTCGCGCCATGCATGGCGAACAACAGGGCCGAGCCGTAGAGGAATGCGATCGAGAGCATATGGAAAGGGTTATAGAACAAGTTTCCGTAGCGGATGGAGAAGGCTGCGGTCCAGTCGAGATGGGGGAAAATGCCGAACGGAGGTGCTTCGGACCAACTACCCAGCAGAACCGGACGAATTAGGCCCAGCACAAGATAAAGCCAGATGGCAGCCGCAAATGCCCAGGGCACGTGGGTACCCATGCCCAATGCCTTGGCGCGACGATACATACGAAGCCACCACAGCAGGATCGAGGCCGTGATGAACACGCCGGCAATGTTCCACCAGCCACCCTCATTGAGTGGCGCGAGTTTGAGCCCGTATTCCGGCTTGGGCGGCTCCAATGCTAGCCAGAACAACTGGCGAATGAACTGGATCGGGTTGTAATCGACCTGCACCAACATATTGAAGCCAATGGTGGTGAACCCGATGATGAAGCAGAACACTGCTGCAACACCGAGGAAGCCAAGGTAGATCGGCCCGATCTGGGCGTTGCCGAACCAACCAAGCAGCTTGAGGTGGACGGGCGTGCCGATACGCTCACGGGTGTCCCGGTCACGCTCGAGCGGCACCCCGGGATAGCTCGGCGCGTGCGCTTGGACCTGCGTGAAGATGTTTTGATATTCAGGCATTTGTGCTCTCCCGAGGAATGCTTAGGACCAGATCGGAATGTTCAGCCACCAGTTCCACCACTCTGGCCAGCCGCGTGTCCAGAAGGGGCCGCTGATGACGATGCAGACAGCGCTGAAGAACACCGCACCGAGGGCGAGGAAGAGGCCCAGACGGTGAATGCCTAGGGTGCCGATGGAATAACCGATGGTGTCGCGGAAGAAGGTGTCCTCGTGCTCCGGCGTCTTGACCGGTTGCCCGGGCGCGGGATTGGTCGCGGAGAGGATCAGCGAGCCGTGCAACGCCAGGGCAAAGGCATTACCGAAGAACAGGCTCACGGCGATCATGTGCGCCGGGTTGTAGTGGAAGTGCAGATACTGGTAACCGATGTTGGACACCCAGTCGAGGTGGCTGAGGATGCCGTAGGGGAAGCCATGCCCCCAAGCGCCCAGCAACAGCGGTCGGATGACCACCAGCGTGACGTAAGCAAGGATGGCAAAGCTGAAGGCGAACGGGACGTGCAGCCCCATGCCCAGTTTTCGACTGATCTCGACCTCGCGCAGCGCCCAAGAGCCGAAGGCACCGATGGCGCAGACGGTGATGACCTGCCAAAGCCCGCCCTTCATCAGAGGCGCCAGACCGAGTCCGTACTCAAGGTTGGGCGGCGCGATGTTGATCGTCCACGGGTTGAAGACCCCAGCCTGCGAGGTGCCGTAGAAAATCAGCGCAGTGCCGATGAAGGCGAAGAAGACGGTGGTGAGTCCGAAGAACCCGACGTAGAAGGGGCCTACCCAGAAGTCGAAAAGGTCGCCGCCGAGCAGGGTACCGCCCCTGACTCGATATTTTTTCTCAAAACTGAGCATTGCCATGTTCAATCTCCCGGGCCGGATGACGGTTGTCGGTCCATGTTTGGTGCGAATCTCGCGGAGGAGGGCGAGGACAGGACCGTGGTCCCGACCTCGCCTGCCCGTGCTGCAGGTGATGCGACTTCGTGGTCCTGAAGACTGCTCAGGACGCCGAAGCGGCAGCCGGCGGAGTGGCCGAGGCGCCCATCAGCTGCGCCTGGCTCTTGCCGTCCAGCCAGTTGAAACGGTCGGTGCTGAGCAGGATGAGATGAATCATCGCGGCCAGGCCGAACAGAAAAACGCCTTGGGCAACCATCGCCCGCAGCGGGTCGTACAAACGCCAGATTCTCCACATGGTTCCAAACTCCTAAGTGAGGTAAGACATAAACGTGTACACGGCGGACCGGACATCTCCGATCAGCGTCTGCCCGCCCTCGGCACCCGGGAACCAGGTGCGCCATTGCAGCGGAAGCAGCTGAACGACGACGGCTACAGCCAGAAAAACGACGAAACTCACCGCATAGATGCCCCGGAAGGTGAACGAGTCACGCTTCAAGGTCTCCTGCAACGCGCTGTCAAGATTGCTAGCCATGGCATCCCCCTTGTAAACGTGGCTCAGTGGAACCAGGGACGCCAGGCCCAGACCAGGATGTGTGCGATCACCGCGATAGCGGTGAAGCCCACCAGACCCTGCATATAGAACTGATGGAACTCCTGGGCTTCCTGGTCAGTCAGGCCGGAAATCGAACCCGATTGCTGTGCCATAGGATCACTCCTTCTACCAAGTGGCCTTACGGCCGTTACCGCGCAACGCCCGCGCGGCGTGGGCAGCTGCCACGCATGTGACAACACCGGTCGACACCGGCCGGCAGGCCCGTGTCATGAGTCCTTCTACGATGCGGCAGGCGCGATTCACGCCACCACCCCACTGCGCAACGCGGCCGTCGCTGCCACCACGCGCGCGGCATTCACCCGCGCCTCTCCAGCGTGGCGGGCATCGCGCTCGGCGCGATCGCGCAAACGCTTGGCCGCCGAGATCTGCAACAGCACGGGCTGGTTCTGCACCCACTGGTTGAGCAGTTGCTGAGCGTCCAGATCCCACTCGAGGGTGTCGGTCTTGTCGCCAGCGCCCCGCGCCAAGGTCTGTTCGACACGGTCCATGTCGGTGGCCAGTGGCAGGATGTGGAACAGCGCGTCGAACAAGCCGTTGCAGAACTCCTGGATGATGTAAGTCGCGCCCGAATAGCCCATGTAGGGCGTACCGATGTGACGGCGGACGATGGCACCCGGCAGCGAGGCCGGGATGTAGGTGGCGCGTCCGCCAACCTCGGCCAGGTACATGCGCTCGTTGTAGGAACCGAACAGCACCAGCGGCGTCTTGCCCTGCACCAGCTCGCGGATAGCCGCGTTGTCGGTCTTTTCGCCAGGCTTGCGAGAGATGGCGAAGTTACAGGGCATGCCAAGTTCGTCTTCGAGAAAGCGGCGTACGCCCCGCGCGTAGGTCTCGGTGGCGACGATGCCGAAGCTGGCCGTGCCAAAGAAGTCTTGTGTCACTGAGCGCCACAGGTCCCACACCGGCTTGATGGTGGTGTGCTTCTCGCGCTCGATGAACGGCTCCGGATCGAGGCCGAGCAGCGTGCCGAGCGTGCGCAGGAAACGCGTGGTGTTGTGCAGCCCGATCGGCGCCTGCAGGTAGGGTCGCTCGAGTGCCTCGCAGAGCATCCGACCGAACTCGCGATAGAGGCAGATGTTGACGTCAGCCTCGACCAGACGCGAGACCTCGGCCAGATGGCTGCCAAGCGGAAAGACCATGTTGACTTCGGCGCCGATGCCTTCCACCAGACGGCGGATCTCAGCGAGGTCGCTGGCCATGTTGAACACGCCGTAGCAGGGTCCGATGATGTTGACCCGCGGCTTCTCATCGGCCGGGCGCTCGGCCAATGGCGTGCGGGCCGGAATCTTCTTCATGCCGTACTCGGACCACAGCCAGTACATGGCGCGGTTGGCGCACTGCCACTGGTCCTCGTCGATGGTCCGTGGCAGGAAGCGCTGGATACCCGTGCCCTCCGGCGTCACGCCGCCGCCGATCATCTCGGCGATCGAGCCGGTCACGACCACCGCCGGCAGGTCCGGGTCGAGCACGCTGTGGGCGCGCTTCATGGCACCTTCGGTGCCATGCTGGCCGAGTTCCTCCTCAGCAAGCCCGGTGACGACGATCGGCAACTCGTGCGGCGGTAAGGCGTCGGTGTAGTGCAGGACCGAGGTCACCGGCAGGTTCTCGCAGCCGACCGGGCCGTCGATGACCACCTGCAGGCCCTTGATGGCAGTAAAGACGTAGACCGCGCCCCAGTAGCCACCTGCACGGTCGTGGTCGAGGACGAAGTTCGGCATGGCGCTCATGAACCCATCGCCTCCTGCTCAAGCTTCTTTTGCAGTCGGATGATCTTTTTGCGCGTCTGCTCGCGGAAACCCGGGTGCTCGGCGGGCACGCCCTCCCAGACGCCAGCCTTGTCGCCGCTTCCGACATCACCGAAGAAAGCCTTCATGGTGTCGAAGCGGGTCTTGTTGGCGATCGCCGCATTGATGACCTGCGCCAGTGAGCCAGCACCCGCCGGACCCATCAGCGGGCGCGCCGAGATGAGGTTGGTGAAGTACAGCGATGGGATGCTGGCCTGCTTGGCCGCCTGGACCACCGGCGTGGTACCGATCGCCAGATCCGGGCGAAACTCGTCGACGGCGGCGAGATCCTGTTCCAGAGACGCGCGAAACTGGACGCGCACGCCCTTGGCCTCGAGCCACTCGCGATCGGCATCGCTCCAAACAGTGCGGGGGCACGCGCTGCCGACGTAGCGCACGTCGGCGCCGGACTCGACCAGCAGGCGCGCCACCAGCAGTTCGGACCCCTCGTAGCCGGACAGGGTGATGCGCCCCTTGATCGGGGCCTTGGCCAGCACACCGCGGATGGCCGGCAGCATGGCGTTCTTGGCGGCGTCGATGCGCGCTTGCGGGACGTTGGCGGCACTGCCGATGGCCTGCAACCAGGCCTCGGTGCCCTCGTAACCGACCGGCGCCGAACCGACGACGGGCCGAACCGCGGCCTCGAACTCGCGGATGCTGGCGGTGTAGAACGGGTGGATCGCCGCCACTGCGGCGCAATCCAGCGCGGCGTAGAGTTCACGCCACTCGCGGGTGGGCACGACCGGACCGGCAGCGAGTCCCATGGGGGCCAGCATCATGCCGATGCCGACCGGGTCGGCCGGGAACATCTCGCCGAGCAGGGTGACGGTGGGCAATTGTGCGCGGCCGTTGCGCGGCGCGGCCACCGGGCCCGACTGCACCTCCTCACGGGCGTACCGCAGCATCGCACCGGCGAGCACGTCCTTGGCCTCAGCGTGGGTCGGCACGCCAAACCCGGGCACGTCGATGCCGATGATGCGCACACCGTTGATCTCCTTGGGCAGGAGTTGCAAGGGAACACCGCTGGCGGTCGGCACGCAGAGGTTGATGATGACCACGGCGTCGTACTTCTCCGGGTCGGCCTCTTTGTAGACCGAGTCGCGGATGTCTTCGAACAACTTTCCGGTGACCAAGGTCTCGGAATTGAAGGGCACGTAGCCGACACTGCGGCGCGCGCCATAGAAGTGGCTGGTGAAGGTCAGGCCATAGACGCAACAGGCCGAACCGGACAGGATGGTCGCGGTGCGACGCATGCGCAGACCGACGCGGAGCGAACCGAAGGCCGGGCACATGCTTTGCGGCTGGTCGTGCGGACCTGCGCCGGGCGCCAGCGGATAGTCGCGAGCGTACTGCTCAAGGACCTCGCTCTTGCCGGCCTGCTGGGCAGCGGCGAGCATCTCGGCCTTGCCCGAATGGCAACCGACACCGTCACCTTGGACGGCATCGGGCTTGAATTCGGGCGGACGCGGGTCGTTCACGCTCAGGCCTCGTCGTAAACCACTTCGAGGGACTCGCGGACCACGTCTTCGCGGCCGAGCATATCGGCCACCGTAGCGGGTTGCAGAACAACATCGCGGCCGGTGTGGGATGCCGAGAACAGGCCGAGCAGTTCGTCTTGGGACAGCGGTGTCGGCCGTTGCGGCGGGGCCTCGGCGACATTGCTGGCGAGGCCGGCGAACAGCGGGCCCCACTCGCCATCCGGGCGGCCGATGATCTCGTAGCTCGCGCTCTTGCGACGGATATCGTCGTGCGCAGGGATGGAGGCGAGCACCGGGATACCGGCGCGGGTGGCAAAGGCCTGCGCCTCGCCAGTGCCATCGTCCTTGTTGATGACCATGCCGGCCACACCGACATTGCCACCAAGCTTGCGGAAGTATTCGACGGCGCTGCAGACGTTATTGGCGACGTAGAGCGACTGCAGGTCGTTGGAGCCGACGACGATGACCTTTTGGCACATGTCGCGCGCGATCGGCAGGCCGAAGCCGCCGCAGACGACGTCGCCGAGGAAGTCGAGCAGAACGTAGTCGAAGCCCCAGTCGTGGAAGCCAAGCTTCTCAAGCGTTTCGAAGCCGTGGATGATGCCGCGCCCGCCACAGCCGCGACCGACTTCGGGGCCGCCGAGCTCCATGGCAAAGACGCCATCACGCTTGAAGCAAACGTCGCTGATGGTGACCGATTCGCCGGCCAGCTTCTTCTTCGAGCTGGTCTCGATGATGGTCGGGGTCGCCTTGCCGCCGAACAGCAGGCTGGTGGTGTCGGACTTGGGGTCGCAGCCGATCAGCAGGACCTTCTTGCCCTGCTGCGCCATCATGTAGCTCAGGTTGGCCAGCGTGAAGCTCTTGCCGATGCCACCCTTGCCGTAGATGGCGATGATCTGGGTCTCGCTCTTGACCTCGCCGGTGTGGACGGGATCCGGCTCGACTGCAGCCTCGGCGCGAAGCGCCTGCTTGTTGAACTGCACCGGTGACGCAGCGCCAGTTGCGCAGGATTGGCTCATTGCAGGTGTCTCCAGTCGAGGACCATCTTCAGACAGTCGGGGTCGCCGAACGCTGTGCCGTAAGCATCGGCAGCGCGATGTGGGGTGCCGTGATGCGAGATCAAGCCGTCGAGCGACAGGCGGCCTTGCGAGACCATCTCGCGAACCTTGAGCAGGTCGGCGGGTTGCCATTGCGCGGCGATGCGCAGACGCGCCTCGCGCATGAACGCCGGCGGGAAATTGAAGCTGAGTGCTTCGTCGTAGAAACCGGCAAGCACGATCTCACCACCGGGCGCGAGCCGCGCGACGAGCGTGTCGAGCAGGCCTTGGGCGCCGCTGACATCGCAGATGCAGCGATAGTCGCGGCGGATGTCGTCCGACGGATCGATGACGCTGTAGCCCGTGGCGCCCTCGCGCCGCGCCGGGCTGGTCTCCCAAACCACCGGTGCAGCGCCATGCGCCACCGCGATACGCGCAATCATGCGGCCGAGCACGCCATGGCCGACGATGAGATCGGGTTGCACCGCTCCAGGCACATTTGTGACGTGCAGTGCGGTGGCGGCCAACGCGAACAGCACCCCGCGCTCGCCGAGATGCTCGTCGATGGCCAGGATCCGCTCACCAGGCACCACCACCCGTGAGGCTGCACCACCGAACAGGCCGCGCACCTCGCCGTAGCACTTGGCGCCGGGAACGAACACGGTCTCACCAACGCGAAACCCGGACGCGCAGCCGGCGCTGACCACTGTGCCCACCGACTCGTAACCAGGCACCAGCGGATAGCCCATGCCAGGGAAAAGCGGCATGCGCCCTGACCAGAGCAGCTTCTCGGTGCCGGTGCTGATGCCGCTGAAGGCGATATCGACCACCACATCCTGCTCACCAGCCGGTGTGAGCGGCAGGCGGCTCAGGACAACCCTCTCGGGCTCCTGCAGCACGACTGCGGTGGTATTCAGCGCCACACCAGATGTCATTTTTTATGTACTCGCAAAGTTGTCAGGCTTGCCTGACATTTGACAATGCTATGCCTACGGATGGGTGAGTCAAGGAAAATCTTTTTGAACGATTCAAGGATTGCACCGGCTCAGGGGCGGGCCACGATGACTCGTGTCTGCAATGGAAGGTGGGTTGACAAGATGCGCAGGCGAGAGAAACCGGCTGTGCGCAACAGCTCACCGAGCTGCTCGGGTGTGCGCGCCTCACCCTTGCCCATGGCCAGCAGATAGAAGCCGAAATACGCGTCGCCCATCGCCTCGGCGCCCGGCGTTCCGGCCATCGGCTCGGCGAGGACGAGCGTGCCGTCGTCCGGCAGCGCACGCCGCACAGCCCGCAGGATCTGCAGCGCGTGGGCATCGTCGTGGTCATAGATGACGCGCACCAGCGAGGCGATGTCGGCGCCGCCGGGCAAGGGGTCATCAAAGAAACTTCCGCCGTGCACCTGCGCACGGTGCGCGATGCCCTGCGCTTCAAAACGTTGGCGGCCACGTTCAGCCACGGCGGGCAGATCGAACAGCCGCAGTTGCAAGCCCGGCACGCGGCGTGCCACTTGACAGAGGAAAGTGCCCTCGCCACCGCCGACATCCAGCAGGCAGCGGTGCCGGCCGAGGTCGTAGGCATCGATGATCTGATCGGCGACCAGCGGCTGCGAGGCTGACATCAGCGCCGAATACTCGGCCACCTGCTCGGCGCTCAGCGCCCGCGCGGTCTCGCTGCCCTCGTCACCGGCATACGCCCAGTAACCGGCCAAGCGGGTCGGCGAATCGCGACGCAACAGGGCCACCGGGTCGGCCAGGTCGAGATAGACCGCGGCGTGATGGTCGACCATCGCCGCCACCGCACGGTTGCCGACCATCACCGCACCCAGCTGCCCGAGGGCGTAGCGGCCATCGGCTCGACGGGCGAGCAGGCCAAGCGAGGCCGCTGCGGCGAGCAGACGTTGCGCCGAGTTCTCGGACAACTCCAGCCGGTGAGCCAGCGTGGCCAGGCTCTGCGGGCCCTCGGCAAGAATCTCGAAGACGCGTAGGCGTACGCAAGCCAGCAGCACCTGGCTGTAGACAAAGCCAGCCACCAGATCGAAAAGTTGTGAAGCTTGACGTCGTGCGATCGGGCGCGTGAGGGGGAACGCCGCGGCCCACCGCTGGAATGTGGGGCTCGCCACCAGACGGTCACGCCAGGCAAAGCAGCGATCGACCAGCGAAAGGGGCATCGTATCGGCCATGAAGGGCTCCGCAGCGTCGGTCAAGCGCTGATCGGGGTCGGCGCCGTTTGGGCGGCGCGGATGCGGCTGACCCATGACTTGGGCACCAGCCGCTCCGACTCCGACCGCACCAATGCGCGCAGCGCGGCTGCGCCCCGGCAGTCGGGAATGGCGCGTACAGCACCGGCCAGCAGTTCGTCGAAATGGGCGACCGCACCGGCGAGGCCGAGCTCGCGCGCCGAACTCATGCGGTCCAGCGCCTCGTCACGCCCGGTCGGCTTGCCGAGCCAGACCGGATCGGCCATCACATCGCGAATGTCATCGGCGACCTGATAGGCCTCGCCGAGCCGGTCACCAAGCTCCAGCCAGGCATCCGGGTCGTGGCCCGCAGCCTGCGCACCAGCTGCGGTCGCCGCCGCAAACAGCGCGCCCGTCTTGGCTTGTTGGTAGGTCTCGAGATCCGCCTTGGCCTCGCACTCCCAAGCCTGACCGGCGACGATACCCATCGGCGCACCGACGCCGTCGGCCACAGTGACAAGCAGGCGCGCGAGCCGCTCCGGCGCGTGATGAGCGGTCGCGGCCAGGTTGCGAAAGGCCAGCACGATGAGGGCATCGCCGACCAGCACTGCGAGACGCTCGCCGAACGCCGCATGCACCGAAGCCTGACCGCGCCGCAGGGCGGCATCGTCAAAACACGGCAGGTCATCGTGGACCAGCGAAGCGCAATGCAGCAGCTCGATAGCGACAGCGGCGGCATCGGCCAAGGCTGGCTGGTCATCACCGCAAGCCCATGCCACGGCCAGACAAAGGCGCGGGCGGATGCGCGCACCACCCGGGAACACCGCGTGCCGGGTAGCCGCCTGCAGGCGCGGCGGCGCTGCCTTAGACTCGCCGAGGCGCAGCGCGGCGTCCAGCGCCTGCTCGATCCTGAGTTGTGCGTCCATGCCGCCCTCCCCTGCAGACTGGGACTCGTCCCACGGCTGCGTGTAAGTTTGTTATGACTGCCCTTGTGTCAGTCACAATAGACACCTGTCCTGTTCCAGTCAACCGACACCCTGGAAGCGCCATGACCGCGATCCCCGCCGACGACATCCCGCCAGACTGGCCGAATCGCGAATGCAGCCGACGCGTGAGGGCGGCTCGCCTCGACTGGCACGTACAGATCGACGGCGAAGGCCCACTGGTGGTGCTGCTGCATGGCACCGGCGCATCGGCGCACAGCTGGGCACCGATGTGGCGATCACTGACCTCCCGCGCGCAGGTGTTGGCCATGGACCTGCCGGGCCACGGCTTCACCCGCGGCGCCGACTACGAGCGGCTCGATCTGGCGAGCATCGCTGAGCAGCTCGATGTGCTGATCGAAGTGCTGGGGCTGGCGCCCCCGACGCTGGTTGCCGGCCACTCGGCGGGCTTCCCGCTCGCGCTTCGTTGGTCACTGCTGGGACGCCACCGTCCACCGGCGCTGGTCGGCTACGCACCATCGTTGGTACCGCCGCCTCCGGCCTACGCCATGTTTCTGGGACCCTTGATCAACCCGCTGGCGACTTCCGGGCCGATGGCCTCACTGCTGGCTGCCACCATCGGCCCCTCGGGCATGGTCGACCGCCTGCTCGACTCGACCGCGTCGATCCTCGACGAGACGCAACGACGCCGCTACCGCGCCCTGTTCGCCGACAGCAACCACGTACGCGGCGCCATGAACTTCATGGCCGCCGCCGACCTGCCCGTGCTGCTGGAAGATGCTGCGGGACTGGCGGCGAAGATGCATCTGGTACTCGGCGAACTGGACGCCTGGGTACCGCCGGAACCGCTGACGCAAGTGATCCGGCGCTATCTGCCGCAAGCCCACGTCGAGCGCTGGACGGCCGGACATCTGATGCATGAGATCGAACCGGCGCGAGCCGCGCGTGTGATTCTCGACCTGCTCGATCGCCCCTAGGCGCTTGTGAGCGCGCGCACGCTGGCGCCGATCTGACGTGACAAGGCCCGCGCTTCGACGTAGGGCAGCGGCTGGTAAAGCGCACCGAGTTCGAGAGCGAGCCGCTGGCCGTTGGGCGCCGGCTGCGGCGACGTATCGACCAGCACGCTGGCCATGCCGCTGAGACGCGCCCGCCGCGCGGCAGCGAGCGCGTCGGCCTCGGCTTGCGCACGACCAGGCCGCCCCTCGCGATCGAGGTTGGCGCGGCCATCGGTGAACAGAACCACGACCACGCTGTCGCCGCGCCGCGAAAGTTGCTCGTAGAGCTGCTGCGCAGCATCGATGGCCGTCGCCATCGGCGTGCCGCCACCACCCGGCAGGCCGGCTAGCGAGCGTTTGGCGCGAGTGAGTGAGCGCGTCGGAGGCAAAACGAGCTCGCACGCCTTGCCGCGGAAGGCCATCAGCGCCACGCGGTCGCGGCGCACGTAGCAATCGGCGAGCAGCAACTCAACGGCCCCTTTGGCTTCGGCGAGGCGATGCAGGGCCGACGAACCGCTGGCGTCCACCACGAACAGCGTGGTGGTCTCGCTGCGCTGCTGATAACGCGTCACCTGGAAATCGTCGGGACGGATCAACACCCGACGATGACTGCTCAGGCCGGCGGCCGCGCCTTCACGGCGGCGTAGCGGCTGCCAGGGCGCAGCGTTGCGCAGCGTATCGATCACATTGAGGCGGATGCCGGGACGCAGGCTGCCGCGCCGCGAGCCGCAGGGCCGCCCGCGGCGATAGTTGGTCTGCGCCGCGCCGGACTTGCCGCTGCTGCGCGTGCGGCCCATCAGAAGGGAAGCTTGCAACATGGCGAGCAGGCCAGGGGGGATCGCCGCCTCGGCAGCCTCGAGGACGGTGTCCTCGAGCGGCTTGTCTGGAATCTGGTCGGCGGCGTCCTCGAGCGGATCCTGCTCAGGCGGCGGCTCCTGATTCTGCGGCGGTTCCGGCTGCTGCTCGGGCGGCGGCTCCTCCGATTGCTGCGGCGGCAAGCGAGTGGCCCGCGGCGCGATGACCAATCTCGCCGCCAGGGTGCAGTCGTCGCCGTCCACCTTGTCGCGTCCGTCGAGCGCGGCAGCCATGCGTGCGAGGTTGAAGGCAGCCAGTGCAGCGCGCGGCGAATCGACACCGAGCGCAGCGGCGGTGCTGCACAGGGCTTGCAGCACCTCGTCGTCCGCAACGACATTGCGCCAGACCGCACGCGCCGCAGTGATGTCTTGGCGCCAGCCGCGCAACTCGACCGGGTCCGGCGCCTCGCACTGGCTCGGCAGCAGTCCATCAAGCGCAATGATCAAGCCAAGCCGCTCGGTGAGGACGGTCGGCGGCGGCTCATCGTCGCGGGTCGATTCGTCCAGCGCGACCAACCCGATGCGCGCCGGCAGGCGGCTGTCGATGCCATCACGCGCCACCAGTGCTTCGCCGCTGTCGAGGACCTGCGCCAGACGGGTGGCGGTGGCGGCGCTAAGGCGCTCGGCCATCGCCAGCATCACCACCCCACCGTGCGCCTCTGCCAGCACGCCACGCTGCGCGATCGGCCGACCGGCCTGCAGCGTTGCGGCAAGGTCGAGCCCGCCGAGCAGGCGCTCATCCGGGATATTGAGCGGGATGCGCCGCCGCGGCGTGTCGTCCGGCAGCAGCGCCTCGAGCAAGACGAGCCAGCGCTCACGGACCGGGCCGGCACCGGCCTTGAGCCAGACGCCACCCAGGGCGGCTGGTTCGATGGCCAGCAGCGCCGCCGCGTGCATCGCGCGACCCCAGAGCTCTGCAGCCCGGACCGCCGGATCGATGGTGTCGGCAGCGGCCGCCTGCGGTTCCAGCCGGCCCGACGCGTCCACGGCGGTCACGCCGCCACCGACTCCACGCCGAACAGCTCCCCGATGGCCCGTTCGACACGCACACCCGAGGCGGTCTCGTCGAGTGGGTCGCGACGCAGGCGGTGGCGCAACACCATCGGCGCGATCGCCAGCAAATGAGGGGTCCGCACGCTGCGCGCGCCGTCGAGCGCGGCCTTGGCGCGCGCCGCACGCATCAGCGTAAGCTCGCCGCGCAAGCCATCGGTACCGAGCTTCGTGCACAAGGTGGCAGCGGCCTCCAACACCGTGTCCGGCACCTCCAGCTTTTGTAGTCGCTTGCGCGCCTTGAGGATGGCATCGCGGATTGCCTCGTCGGCCGCTCGCCATGCGGCGAGGAAGCTGTCCGGATCACGCTCGAAGGCGTCACGCCGCTTGATCACCTCGATGCGCTGCGCGAGGTCGGTTGGTGTGCGCACATCGAGCGAGAGGCCGAAGCGGTCGAGCAGCTGCGGCCGCAACTCGCCCTCCTCCGGGTTGCCGGAGCCGACCAGCACAAAGCGGGCCGGATGGCGGATCGACAACCCCTCACGCTCGACCACATTCTGTCCGGAGGCGGCGACGTCGATCAGCAGATCGACCAGATGGTCTTCCAAGAGATTGACCTCGTCGACGTACAGGAAGCCGCGGTTGGCACGTGCCAGCAAGCCCGGCTCGAAGGCCTTCTCGCCGGCGGTGAGGGCGCGTTCGAGGTCGAGAGCGCCGACCACACGGTCCTCGGTGGCCCCGAGCGGCAGATCGACCACCGGCACAGTGCGCTCAAGCGCCGCGGGCTTGCCGGTAGCCGCCGAGCAAGCCGGACAGGCCGCCGCAGCCGCACCAGGTTCACAACCGTAGGGACACCCGGCAACCACCCGGATCGCTGGCAAGATCGCCGCCAAGGCCCGTACCGCTGTTGACTTGCCGGTGCCGCGGTCTCCCAGCACCAGTACCCCGCCGATGGCGGGGTCGACTGCCGCGAGCAGGAGGGCCTGCTTCATGGCGTCCTGGCCGACGATGGCCGAGAACGGAAAGGCGCGACTCATGTTGAATCCTTCCGGCGCCGCGATCGACGCCAACCCCGCTTGAGATCCCATGCATGGAACAGCCCGGCTGCGAGAAGCCAGGGCATCACTTGCGGCACACCGCCACCCAGACCGAGACTGAGCATTCCGGCAAGCAGGCAGACCCCAGAGGCCCAGTTGAGCAAAAACATCCGCGTCGGCAACCCGCGGCGCGTGACCTTGTCATAACCCCACAGCCCCACGCCCTCAAGCAGCGTCAGGCCGAGGATGCCGCCAATCAACCAATTGACCTGTATCGCATCGGTCACGCACCGCCTCCCGAACATCTGCCGACAACCATCCAAGCGATAGTGTCACATGAACCTGACGATTTTAGGTGTCTGTCCAGATTACATCAGTGCCTGCAGGAGACAAGATGCGTTCGATCATTCGCCTCATTTGCGGTGCGCTGGCTGCAATGACCGCAGTCGCAGCCATGGCTGTTGAGGAACCCGTCTTCCGCGTCGAACGCGGCGAGGAACCCTTCCAGCTGCGCGAGTACCCTGGCTTCGTCGTCGCCGAGACCTTTGTCCAGGGCGACTTCGACAGCGCCGGCCGCACTGGCTTTCGCCGCATCGCCGGATACATCTTTGGCAAGAACGTGTCTGCCAGGGGCGACGCCGCAAAGATCGCGATGACCGCTCCGGTGACCATGGAACCGGCTAGCGAGCGCATCGCGATGACTGCACCGGTGACGACCGAGGCGACTGGCGAGGGCTGGCGCATCCACTTCGTCATGCCTTCCGCCTACCGGATCGCCGACCTTCCGCGCCCGCTGGATCCTGAGGTGCGATTGCGCGAGGTGCCACCGCATCAGGTCGCTGCCATCACCTTCAGCGGCTGGACAACGCGCGCCAGCATCGCCGAGAACACCGCAAGACTGGAAGCGTGGATGACCCGACAGGGCCTGAAGCCTGCTGGCCGACCGCAGGTTGCACGCTACAACGACCCCTTCACGCTGCCATGGAACCGGCGTAACGAAATCCTTATCGAGGTGGCACCACAGCCCACGCGATAACCAGCCATGCACGCTGATCTCCCGCTCATCATCACCCTGGCGAGCGCCTTTGGACTTGCGCTCGTGCTTGGCTTCGTGGCGTCGCGGTTGGGCCTGCCGACGTTGGTGGGTTATCTCGCTGCCGGCGTGCTGATCGGCCCGCACACTCCGGGCTTCGTCGCCGACACGCCGCTCGCCATGCAGCTGGCGGAAGTCGGCGTGATGCTGCTGATGTTCGGAGTCGGACTGCACTTCTCTGTCGATGACCTGCTCTCGGTGAAGCAGGTGGCGATACCCGGCGCGGTGGTGCAGATGGCGGTCGCGACCGGTCTCGGCGGACTGCTCGCGCATGCCTGGGGCTGGTCGCTCTCCGCTGCGCTGGTGTTCGGCCTCGCGCTGTCTGTGGCCAGCACGGTGGTGCTCCTGCGTGCACTCGAGTCGCGCGGCGCCCTTGAAACCCCCAACGGCCGCATCGCCGTCGGCTGGCTGGTGGTCGAGGACCTCGCCATGGTGCTGGTGCTGGTGATGCTGCCGGTGCTCGCCGGCGGCGATACCGCACTCGAAACGCGCGACATGGACCTCGGCACCACGGTCCTGCTCACCCTTCTGGAGGTGGTGGCCTTCGTGGCCGTCATGTTGCTCGCCGGACGCCGGGTCCTGCCTTGGGTCCTGTGGCAGATCTCCGGGACAGGCTCCCGCGAACTGTTCACGCTGTGCGTGGTGGCGATTGCCGTATCGATCGCATTCGGGGCCGCCGCCCTGTTCGGGGTGTCAGTGGCGCTGGGCGCGTTCTTTGCCGGGCTGGTGCTGCGCGAATCCGAGTTCAGTCAGCGCGCTGCTGAGGAATCCCTGCCCTTCCGCGACGCCTTTGCCGTGCTGTTCTTCGTATCGGTCGGCATGCTGTTCGACCCCATGGTGCTCATCGAGCACCCGCTGCAGGTCCTTGGCACCACGCTGGTGATCGTCGTCGGCAAATCGATCGCCGCGGGTGTGCTGGTGTTGGCCTTGCGCTACCCGCTGGGCACTGCCCTCACGGTCTCGGCAAGCCTGGCGCAAATCGGCGAGTTCTCCTTCATCCTCGCCACACTCGGCAAGACACTCGGCGTACTCCCAGACGAGGCCGCAAGCCTGATCGTAGCGGGCGCCATCGTCTCGATCGCCATCAACCCGCTGCTGTTCGGCACCATCGAACCGGTCCGCCGCTGGGCCCTTGCACGCTCAGCCATGGCCCGCGAACTCGATGCGCGCAGCGACCCGCTGGCTGAACTGCCAATCGCGACGGAATCGGCGTTTCTGGCCGACCACGTGGTGCTTGTAGGTTATGGCGACGTCGGTCGACAAGTCGCGACCGAACTCGAGGTGGCTGGCGTGCCCTTTGTCGTGGTGGAAGAGGATCGCGGGCTGGTGGAGTCGCTCCGTCAACGTGGCTACAAGGCGGTCCTTGGCGATGCCCGGGAGGCCATGACGCTGGTCCAGGCGCATGTCGCGACGGCCCGGTTGTTGATACTGGCGGTGGCGGAACCGACCATGGGCGCATTAGCCTTGCGCAATTCGCGACGCCTGCAACCCGAGATCAAGGTGTTGGCGCGTGCCGGCAGTAGCGAGGAGTCACAGCGCCTGCGCGAAGCCGGCGCCACCGGCGCTGTCGACCCGGCTCGCGCGACCGGCGAGACCTTGGCGCGTGACGCACTGGCCTTGCTCCGCGTGACAGGCTGATCAGCCGTCGCGGACCTCGTCCGGCTGCGGCTTGAGTCCGTAAGGCCCGACCAATCGCCAGACGTGGGCCGGGACCATGTGCTTGATGCGCTCCGGCGCCTCCCGGCGCAGGTGGATGACGGTCTCGGCGGCCTTCATCTCGACCCGGGTGCGGGCGAACTCCAGACCCCGCGGGCCGACCCGCGGCATCAGCCAGCCCATGATCGGCCGCAGCCAGTTGGGCATCCGCCGCAACGGCAGGCCGCCGGCAGCCCGTTCGACGTTGCCGATGAAGCCCTTGACCGCCGTGCTGCGCTTGCCGGCATCGCCCGGCGCCTCCAATTCGATCTCCTCGCCGAGCAGGTCGAGCATCTGCCGCCCGCGCTCGTTGCGCACGATGAGCCACTGCCGCCCTTCCCCGCCCATGTAGCCGACAGTGATGTCGGCCAGCACATTGGTGTAGTCGACGCAGGTTCTGCAGGTGAGCGGAAAGAAGTCCGGCCGCAGCTGCGACAGCGGCAGCTGCAGGAAAGGGATGGTGCGCACTCGGCCGTCGGTGTAGCGCAGCTCGACGTGATAGTCGGCGCGGAACTCAAGATAGGTGATGGTCTCCGGCGCCGGGTCGATCAGCGCCAGGAATTCATGGAAGTTCTCGGTCGGCGTGTTGTCCGAGCACGGCGTGCCGATGACGTAGAGCTGCTCCAGACCCCACTCCGCCTGGAGCGCGCGCAGGGCATAGACCTGACACGGAATGCCGACCACAGCGATGCGGTTGTGGCCGGCGGCGATGGCGGGCTCGAGCAGCTGCAGCAACGGCGCGTAGCCCATGCGCATGCCGCGGCAGGCAGCCATGTCCTCCGGCCGCGTAACCAGAACCGGCTGCGGCCGCCAGCGGTCGTCCGGGTCGGCGGTCATGCACAACACGGCGCTGACCAGGCCCTCTTCCAGCAGGCGCTCGGCCAAGCGGGTGGTGATGCCGGTCCACTGCGCGCCCTCACGCGGCTGACGCAGAGTGGCGCGGTACATCGCCTGGTAGGGTCCAAAGAAGGCCTCGTCGGCGCGCGCCGGGTCACCGCCGGCGGCCGAACCGGGGTCGCGGGCGCGGCCGTGCACCGTCGTCTCGAGGTGCGGGTAGTCGGGTGCGATGAACTGGCAGGCGCGCCCGCAGCGCTTGGGGTCATCGGTGCGGCTGACGCCGCAGTCTGTGCACAGCTTGCGAAACGGCAAAGCCGCGGCGGTGGCGGCCATCACGCCGGGCGCACCAGACCCTCGATGAGCAAGGCGCAGATCCGCTCGACGCATGCGCGATCGTCCTCGGAAGCCTCGGCGCTCGCCAGTCGCGCGACGCGCCCGATCTCGAGCAGCCGGCTGCGTAGCGCATCCTGCACCGCTTCGGCTTCCGCCAGATGATCGGCATCGACCCCATCGGGGCTCCACAGGCCGCTCTCGTTCCAACCGTCCCGCAGTCTCTGCAGCAGCCCCAGAGTCAGGTCGGCAATACGCCGCAAGGGTTCGCTGCAGGGCTCAGGCAGCGCCTCGCGAACGCGCTCGGGTGCGTGACGCAGGGCTGTGTCCAGCCGCGACAGGCGCTGCCGCAGGTCATCGACCGAGCGGCGCGCAGCCATAGGTGACGCGCTGCGTGCCGCCACGATGAACGGCCCCACCAGCGTGTCGTCGAATTCGTGCGGGATGACCCGCAACGCGACACCCACGTGGTGCAGGTCGGCACCCGGCACCCGCAGCACCGACAGCGCCTCTTCGACGGCTGCCAACAAACGCCCGAGCGACGACAGAGCTTCACCCGTCGCACGGTGCGGGTAACCGGACCCGTCGAGGTGCTCGTGGTGTTCGCCGACGGCGCGAGCAATGTCGGCGGGGTAATCAGTAAGTTGCTGCAGAAGCACCTGACCGACGTGTGGGTGCACCACCAATTGACGGTAGGTTTCCACGTCAAGCCGAGTAGCCGCGTCGGCCTCGCCGAATTCAGGCGCGGCGTAGACCTCACCGATGTCGTGCAGCAGGCCTGCGGTCATCGCTGCGGTGACCGCTGCATCGCTCGCGTCGCGAGTGGCGCACGTCAGCGCCCCGGCCAGCGCCATCGCCTCCACTGCGTGCCCGAACAGCGCCGGGCGAGCGGTCTGCGCGGCGCTCAACAGCAGCTGGACAACCGGATGCAGATGGATATCACCCATCCCTCGTCGCAGCACCCCGGCGTGAGGCCGCAGCATCGGCGCCAAGACGCCGTCGCCGGCGAGAAGGTCCTCCATCGCAGCAGTGAGCTTGCCAATGTCGACGCCATCTTCGGCAATCAGGCAGGCCTCGATAGGATTCTTCAAGGCGCGGTCCATCAGTCGCCGCTGCAGTGCGTTGCTGACCGGTTGATTGCGCGCCCAAAGCAGATTGCCGCGAATGTCGAAGATATCGCTGGAGGCAATGATCGAGCGGGTCTCGCTAGCCTCAAGGATCACCGCCAGAGCGTGCGGGTTGGTCGAGCGGAAATCGCCTTCGGGAGACTGATTCATGTGCGAGACGCTGGGCTGCAGGGTGACCTTATTATGACCCAGTCTAGCGGCGGACGACGGTGACCTGCCCAGGGATTTTCGAGACTTTCAAAACCCGAAATCTGCCAGGAAGATCCTAGCTAGCCGAGGCCGCAATCTGCGGGGGTCGTCTCTGGAACCCTCGCCGACATGCGTAACGCAGGCAAGAAAAAGCCCAACCGCCAACGGTTGGGCTTCTTGGTGATGGTGGAGCCGGCGGGAATCGAACCCGCGTCCGCAAGCCCTCCACAAACAGTTCTACATGCGTAGCCGAGTCGTTTGGTTTAGCGCTGCAACCGCCGACGGGCAGGCTGAGGCAGAGCGATCCGCTGAATTTTCGTGATGTGCCGCGCGGCCAGACACACCCTTACTTCTGCTGTTAATGACGCTGCGACCGGTTACCCGGCCCGACCCGCAGAGCGATCGGTGCAGCGCCTAGCCTTAAGCGGCCAGGGCGAAAGATTCGTCGTTGGCGACTATCTAGTTTTCGGATGGATTAACGAGGTGAACCGATCCTCGGCATGCCCTGCGTGCTTCGCAACCCACGTCGAAACCAGGTCGGCCCCGATTTCATGCGT
>RFSW01000201.1 GCA_009923755.1 Betaproteobacteria bacterium
CCAGGAAGGTGGCACAGTCCTCCTGTCCCGCGCGACAGGCTCAGTCACCGGGTCTTCCAACGTCGGTGGCTTCGTGGGCTATGGCAGCTCAAGCGGCACGATCGACCGTTCGTACGCCACCGGCGCCGTCGTAGCAACGGGCTCCGGCGCTGGCGGCTTTGCCGGCTACCTGGACAGCGGATATAGCGGCACGATAAAGAACAGCTTCGCCATGGGCGCGGTGGTCGGTAATTCGAACGTTGGCGGCTTTGTGGGCTACGCCGATCGCGGCACCTTGCAGACTTCCTACTCCACAGGCCATGTGGCGCTGAACTCGGGCTCGACAGCCACCTCGATCGGTGGCTTCGTCGGATCGCTGAATACGACCAGCGGCGCCACCCTGCCGACCTTCACCAATGTCTATTTCGACTCGACGACCTCGGGCCGGACGGCTGACGGCCTGGGCACCACGACAACTGTCCGGGGGGTGGCGCTAACCACCACCCAACTGCAGGGAGCGGCGACCACCCCGGCACTACCAAACGGCTTCTCGAGTGCCACGTTCACCCCCACCGGCGCCAGCAACACGCTCGGTATCTGGGCCACCGGCAGCGGTCTCTACCCCTATCTGCGCGAGCTGTTTGGCGGTCCGCTCACCCTCACCACCGTCAACAACGTCACCACCGGGGCCTACAACCAGACCCCGCAGGCGATCAGCGGCACTGCCAGCCTCGCCACCAACGCGGCAGCGGTGGGCGCCCAAGTCGGCGTCTACGCCGGTGGCAAGCTGCTGGGCGGCGGCACGGTGTCCACCGGCGCCAACGGCTACTACTACACCCTTGTAGGCACCTCGATGTCGACGCCGCTGGCCAGCTCGCAACTGAGCATCGGCGCCAGCACTGGCATTGGCGCCAGCCTGCGTCTGGCGGGTGCCAGCGACGATGCCGGCGGCCGCTACACCGACCTGCCCCTGCTCACTGGCAACAACCTCACGGCTTTCGATCTCGCCGAGGGCCTCAACCGTGCGCGCACCTCGGCCACCAGTCTCACCGCGCTGGGAGCACGGGTGGATGCGGT
>RFSW01000202.1 GCA_009923755.1 Betaproteobacteria bacterium
GCCCTCAAGGTTATTCACAGGAGCGCAAGAGCAATGCAGGACGCAAGCGGATAGATCCGCTGATCCTCTTCAAGATGCTCGTTCTCCAGCAGCTTTTCAACCTCAGTGATGAAGAGCTTGAATTCCAGGTTAATGACAGGCGGTCCTTTGAGGAGTTTATAGGCCTGGGAGTGATGAACGACATTCCAGATGCGACAACAGTTGCCTTCTTCAGGGAGCGACTGCGCAAGGCGGGCGTGATTGTGGAACTCTTCGAGATGTTCGAGGCATACCTTCGATCCCAGGGACTCCAAGCCCGCGGTGGACAGATCATTGACGCAACCCTTATTCCAGTTCCCAAGCAACGCAATACGCGAGAGGAGAATGCGGAAATCAAAGCTGGCAGGCTGCCCGAGGGCTGGGATGAAAACTCAGATCGCCTGCAGCAGAAGGACTTGGACGCTCGCTGGGTAAAAAAGAATGGCATCAGTCACTACGGCTACAAGAACAGCATCTCTGTCGATGTCGACCACGGCTTCATTCGCCTATACGCAGTCACTCCTGCCAACATTCACGACAGCCAGATGATTGCACACCTGCTTGATCCCGAGAATGAACATGACTTTGTATGGGCAGATTCTGCCTATTCAGGTGAGCGCATACAGGATCTTCTGGATCTAGCAGGGTTTGAAAGTCTGATCCACGAGAAAGGCGTTCGTGATCATCCTCTTAGTGATGCAGCCAAGAAATTGAATCGTGTCAAATCAGCCATCAGAGCATGCGTGGAGCATGTCTTCGGCTGCATGACCATGTCAATGGGAGGAAAGCTGACAAGAAAGATTGGGCTCGCAAGAACAGAGGCTTGGTGGGGCCTAAAGAATTTGACTTTCAATTTTCTCCGGTATCTTCAGCATTCCCCCTCGCTGGTGGCTACTTCATAAGATCTGAACGGGAACCTGGTTGACGATCTGAAGGCTAGTATTGTGATCAAGCCGCCTTTGGCGGCATTTTTATGTGAGCCACTGCCGACTGCGGACGCGAATTTTTCGAGGTGCCCTCAAGGTTATTCACA
>RFSW01000203.1 GCA_009923755.1 Betaproteobacteria bacterium
GTGCTCGCCGATCAGTTGCTCGGGTTGGTACTCGAGGATCTGAGCCATCATCGGGCTGACGTCGAGGATCCGCCCTTTGAGGTCGAACTCGATCACCGCGACCGAGCGCTTGATCGCCGACACCACGCCCTCGAAATCGGCATTGCTGCGCTTTTGCTCGGTGATGTCAGAGGCGAACTTGACGATCTTGACGGCGCGTCCGTCGACGCTCATCACCGGGTTGTAGGTGGCCTGCAACCACACTTCGCGACCGAAGCCGTCGATGCGCTTGAACTGCCCGTTGCGAAAGCGACCCTCGCCGAGACTGTGCCAAAACTCGGCATAGGCTGGTGAGTTGACATAGGACTCCTCGCAGAACATCAGGTGATGGCGACCCACCACCTGATCCAGCGAGTAATTGAAGATGCGCAGGAAGTTGTCGTTGGCGTGCAGCACCCGGCCGCTCACGTCGAATTCGACGATCGCCTGCGAGAGGTCGAGCGCGCGCATCTTGGCCTCGAAGTCGAGGTTGCGCTGGCGTGCAGCGGTGACATCCGAGGCGAACTTGACCACCTTGGCGAGCCGCCCGCTCGCGTCGAACACGGGGTTGTAAGACGCTTGCAACCAGACCGTCGAACCGTCCTTGCGCACACGCCGATACTCGCCGGTCCGAAACTCGCCAAGGCGCAATTGCGCCCAGAACTCGCGGTAGTCCGCCGAAGCGGCGTAGTCGGCTTGGCAAAAGATGGCGTGATGTTGCCCCACCACCTCCTCGACGGCGTAACCAAGGATGCCCGCCAAGTTGGCATTGGCGGCAAGAATGTGGCCGTCGGGCGTGAACTCGATGACCGCCAGCGAGCGGTCGAGCGCGCGCAACTTACCCTCGAAATCCGCGTTACGGATCTTCTCGGCGGTGACGTTGGTGGCGAACTTGACGACGCTGGCGACCCGGCCCTCAGCATCGAACACTGGGTTGTAGGAGGCGTTGATCCACACCTCGCTGCCATCCTTGGCCACCCGCATGAACTCGCCGGCGTGGAATT
>RFSW01000204.1 GCA_009923755.1 Betaproteobacteria bacterium
GCTGAGCAGCGAGCGCACCAG
This sequence comes from Betaproteobacteria bacterium, assembly GCA_009923755.1. GTDB lineage: Bacteria > Pseudomonadota > Gammaproteobacteria > Burkholderiales > UBA3065 > UBA3065. The sequence goes on from RFSW01000204.1 coordinate 22, forward strand.
GCGGCTGGCCTCGGTGGAGCCCTCGCGCAGCCCCAGGACGTGCTTGTTTCCCTTGGCGTCGATGCCCAGCGCCACCAGTGTCAAGGGTCGCCGAATTTTCCCCAGTGTGGTCGTTCAAATTTCCCCACCCGGTTGAGAAGAGTTGTCGTCGTGTGAGCGGACGAGCCCGGCCTTGAGCTTGTCCTTCAGGCGGTACGAGTTGCCGCGGATGTTCATCGTCACGGCGTGATGCAGCAGCCTGTCGAGGATGGCGGTGGCGATGACGCGGTCGCCGAAGACCTCGCCCCATGCGCCGAAGCTCTGGTTGCTGGTCAGGATCATCGGCCCGCGCTCGTAGCGCCGGCTGATGAGCTGGAAGAACAGGTTCGCGCCTTGCCTGTCGATGGGCAGGTAGCCGATCTCGTCGACGATGAGCAGCCGCGGAGCGGTGTAGATCTTCAGCTTGTCCTCCAGTCGCCCCTCGGCGTGGGCCTTGGTGAGCTTCTCGATGAGCGCCGCAGCGGTGGTGAACAGCACCCGATAGCCAGCCTCGATGGCCTTGAGTCCGAGGCTGACAGCCAGATGCGTCTTACCGACTCCGGGCGGCCCGAGCACGATGACGTTGTCGCCGTGCTCGATGAAGTGACCGCTGGCCAGGCTGTGGAGCTGCTTGCGGTCGATGGAGGGCTGGTAGTCGAAGTCGAAGGTCTCCAGTGGCTTGACGAAGGGGAAGCGCGCCATGGCGGTGCGCATCGCGATGTTCTTACTCATCTTGGCGGCCACCTCTTCGCCGAGCACCTGCTCGAGGAACTCCGCGTAGGGCAGCTCGTGCGCCGCTGCGTGCTGCAGCATCGCCTCCAGCCTCTCACTGCTCTTGAGCAGGCGCAGCTTGCGAAGGTGCTCGCCCAGTCGCTCAAGTTGCGCGGGCGTGGTCATGGCCGCCGCGGCAGCGGTGGCGCTGGCGGTGGTCTTGCTCCTGCTCATGCGGCCACCTCCACCGGCTCGATATCG
>RFSW01000022.1 GCA_009923755.1 Betaproteobacteria bacterium
CGGCGAGACTGAACGAACCGCCACGCACCGACGGGTGAAGGACCCAGCGGTTGCGACCGGCGCGCTTGGCCTCGAGCATCGCTTCGTCCGCCTGGTCGGCGTGCATCACCAGTTCGTGTATGGCATCTCCGGCATCGCTGTGGGTGGCAACCCCGACACTCACCGTGATGCCTTGTTCATGGCCGCCGAGCACGCGCACGCGCAGGCGGCGCGCGCGCTCGATCACCCGCTGTGCGGTTTGCAGGGCCCCGCGCGTATCGGTGTTCGGCAGCAGGACGACAAACTCCTCGCCCCCCCAACGGCAACAGAAGTCGGTGGGTCGAAGCAGGCTGCCGCGGATGGCGCCAGCCACCGCGCGCAGGGCGCGGTCCCCCACGGCATGGCCATGATGGTCGTTGAGTTGCTTGAAATGGTCGATGTCGATGAACAAGGCGCTCAAGGGGCGCTTGTCGCGCAGGCTGGCGCGGCCTAAGGCCTCGAAGGTGGCTTCGAAGGCGCGCCGGTTCGGCAGCCTGCTGAGGCCGTCCTGCAGTGCGTTGTTTTTGGCATGACGCAACGCTGCGCCCACCGACTCGAGGCGGCCGACCAGCAGCAGCGCCACCGCGGCTGCGCCCAGCAGAAGTCCGCCGGGCAGGGCGATACGACGCGCCCAGAGCGTGACCGCGCGTTCGAGGCTGATGCCGCTCACGCTGCTCATGCCGGTCACCGGCGAGTGGCTGCGGCTCTCCATCCATGCGCCCGCCAGCCCGCCAGCCGCCGCGGCCTGACCGGCCGAGGGTGAGCCCCGCTCGAGCAGCACCCGGCCGTCGGGCGCCTGCAGGCGACAGGTGCCAAGGGTGTCTGCAAGCCGGCCAGCCAGCTCGCGGCGCAGAGCTTCCAGTTGCGGCGCCTGCAATTGCGGCTGGTCGGCTGGCTGAGGTGCGCGGCCCTGAGCGCCGATCCGCGGAGCGGCCGCCTGCGGCATGCTGCGGGTGAGGGCATCGGCCATCTGGACAGTCTCAATGGCCTCTAGTCTCAGGCGCTGCTGCAGGTGCTCGAGATAGCCCATCCAGGAGTGGGCCCCAAGGCCAACCAATAGGGCGAGCATGACCAGCAGGTGCACAGCGGTGCGCCGCGGCGTAGGTCGCGGTTCGCCGCGGCGATCGTCGGAGAGGGCGAGCGCCGGCTCCGCCACTTCACTGCCCGGCACCGGTCGCGGCTCCGCCCTTGAACGAATCCTCGCCGCGCCACTCTGAGCAAGCGCGAGGGTGTGCGGAGATTCGCGCTAATGTTTGTGCCATCATCCGCTGCCTCGCCAGAACAATGCCGCCGCCAGTGTCTTGCATGCCTGCGCAGACGCCGGCTCGACCATACGGGCAAGCGCGCGAGCCGGCTTTGTTCTGGTGCAAACATTGTGGATGTGGAGGAGCGGTGCGTCGTATCGGTCTAATCCTGTTGCTTTTGGCAGTCGCCGGCGGCGTGTGGTGGTGGGCGCCGTGGCGCGGCGAGCCGCAGGCGCCGCCGGAGACGGCGGTGGTCGAGCGTGGCGATCTGCGCGTCACCGTTGGCGCGCTGGGCACACTCCAACCCCTGCAATTCGTCGATGTCGGCACCCAGGTCACCGGCCAGCTGCGCAAGCTGCACGTGCTTATCGGTCAAGCCGTCAAAAAGGGCGATCTCATCGCCGAAATCGACCCGACGCTGTTCGAATCGCGCGTCGGTCAGACCAGCGCGCAGATCAGCAACTCGCAGGCCTTGCTTGCTGATCGCAAGGCACAGCTCGCCTTGGCCCGCTTGCGGGTCGAACGCAACCGTACGCTGATGGGCAGCGACGCTGTGAGCCGGCAGGAGCTCGAAGCCTCGGAGGCCGCCTTCGAGCAGGCGGCAGCCGGGGTCAAGGTGGTCGAGGCGCAGATCCGCCAGCAGTCGGCAGCGCTCAACTTCGACAGCACCAACCTGCGTTACACCAAGATCTACGCACCAATGGATGGCACCGTGGTGTCGCTCACCGCGCGCCAGGGCCAGACGCTGGTGGCGGCGCAGCAGGCGCCGGTCATCCTGCGCATCGCCGATCTCGGCACCATGACCGTGCAGGCCGAGGTCTCCGAGGCCGACATCAGCCGTCTCAAGGTCGGCACGCCGGCGTCTTTCAACACGCTGGGCCTGCCGGATCGCCGCTGGACCGGCGCTGTGCGTCAGGTTCTGCCGACGCCGGAGACGCTCAATAACGTGGTGCTCTACAAGGTGCTGTTCGACGTTGAGAACCCTGATGGCGTTTTGCTGCCGCAGATGAGTGCGCAAGTCTCCTTTTTGCTGAAGGAGGTCAAGGGCGTCATCCTCGCGCCGACCCGAGCATTGCTGCCGGGGCGACCGCATCGCGTCAAGGTGATGGAGCAGGGCAAGCCGGTCGAACGCAAGATCAAGCTGGGCTTGGAAACACGCAAGGCGGTCGAGGTGCTTGAAGGCCTGCGCGAGGGCGAGACGCTGGTGTTGCCGGCTGCCAAGAGCGAGGGCGGCCGCGGTGGCAAGGGCAAGGGCGGTAAGGGCGGTGGTGGTGGCGGCGGACCGAAGTCGCGTCCGCACTGACATCGCTTGACGATGACGGCGCCACTCATCGATCTGCGCGGCATCACCCGCACCTACGGCGCGGGTGAGAACGCGGTGCAGGTGCTGCACGGCATCGACCTGAGCATCGCCCACGGCGAGTTTGTCGCCATCTGCGGGCAGTCCGGGTCGGGCAAGAGCACGCTGATGAACATCCTCGGCTGCCTCGACACGCCCACGGGCGGCCAGTACCTGTTCGAGGGCCGCGATGTGGCGCGCTGCAGCGCCGACGAGCTCGCTGCGTTGCGCAGTGAGGTGTTCGGCTTCATCTTCCAGCGCTATAACCTGATCGGCACCGAGACGGCGTTGCAGAACGTTGCCATGCCGGCGATCTATCGCGGGCTGTCCGGCAAGCTTAGGGAAGGGCGGGCCAAGCACCTGCTCGACCGACTCGGATTGGAGGCGCGGGCGACCTTCCGGCCGGCCGCCCTTTCCGGCGGTCAGCAGCAGCGGGTATCAATCGCCCGCGCATTGATGAATGGCGGTCGCGTCATTCTGGCCGACGAGCCGACCGGCGCACTCGACAGCGCCACCGGCGAAGAAGTCCTGCGCTTGCTGCGCGAGCTGCATGCGCGTGGCCACACCATCATCCTGATCACGCATGACGCTGGCATCGCCGGGCAAGCGGGTCGTGTCATCCATCTCGGCGACGGCCGCATCGTTGGCGATGACCGGGTCGGCTCGCCGGCAGATGCTGGGGTGCCGCTGGCGGATGCGGTCGACCGTGGGGCGCCGCTGCCCGCGCCCGGCCAGGCCGGCGCGGTGGGCGACCTCGCGGCCGCCTTCGCCATGGCCATGCGCTCGTTGCGCAACAACCTGTTCCGTACGTCGCTGACCCTGCTTGGCATCGTCATCGGTGTGGCAGCGGTGATCACCATGCTCGCCATGGGTGATGGCAGCAAGGCCGAGGTGCTGCAGCGCATCGAGGCGATGGGGCCGGACCTGCTGGTGGTGCGACCGGGCGCGCCCAATATCCGCGGCTCGAGCGATGTCAAGACGCTGACGGCCGACGATGGCAAGGCGCTTGAGGGGATGCCCAACGTGCGCCGTGTGGTGCCGGAGAACGGCAAGGGCATCACGGTTCGCTTTGGCCGCAACGATTACTCGACCAACGGGGTCGGGACCACTGCCGAATATCCCGTCGCGCGCAGCTGGCAGGTGCTCAGCGGACAATTCCTGACCGATGCAGACATTGCGAGCTACGCGCCGGTGGCGGTGATCGGCACCACCGTGCGTGATGCCATCTTTACCGAGGGGGAGAACCCGCTGGGGCAGAGCATCCTCATCGAAAACGTACCCTTCGAGGTCATCGGCGTGATGTCGACCAAGGGCGAGTCGGCCTTTGGCAGCGATCTCGACGACAACGTCTTCGTTCCCATCACCACTGGCCGCATGCGTCTGTTCGGGCAGAGTCATGTACGCGCCATCGCGCTGCAGCTCGCCGACATGAACCGCTCGGAGGAGACCGTCGCAGCGGTGGAGGAGGTGTTGGAGGCCCGTCACCGTACGGTTGACTTCAAGGTGCGCAACATGGCCTCGCTGATCGAGACCGCCACCGAGACGCAGAACACCATGTCCCTGTTGCTCGGGTCGATTGCCGCCATCTCCTTGTTGGTGGGCGGTATCGGCGTGATGAACATCATGCTGGTGTCGGTCACCGAGCGTATCCGCGAGATCGGCATCCGCATGGCGTGCGGTGCCCGTCGCGTGCAGATCCAGCGCCAGTTCCTGGTGGAGGCGGTGATGGTCTGTGCCATCGGCGGCCTGCTGGGCGTGGGTTTTGGCTTTGTCGCCGGTTATGTGGCACGCGCCTTGGGCTCGCCGGTGATCTTTTCCCTGCCGCCAGTGCTGATGGCCTTTGGTAGCGCTTTTGCGGTGGGTGTGGTGTTCGGCTACCTGCCCGCGCGCCGCGCGGCGCGCCTCGACCCGGTCGTGGCGCTGGCTTCGGAGTGACCTTCATGCGACCGATCTACTGCCTGCTGTTGGTCGCCACCCTACTGTTGACCGGCTGCGTCGGCCAGATCCCGCTGGTTGCCGATGAGGCACCACGTCTGGCGGGGCGCTGGCCCTTGGCTGCCGAAGGCGGCGACGCCGAGCGCCTGCCGCTTGGCCTGCCGGGCTTTGAACCGGTGCTGGAGACGGCGCTGGAGAGCAACCACGACGTGCGCACCGCGCTGGCACGTATCGAGCAGGCACGGGCGTCTTCGCGCATCGCAGCAGCTGGACTGTTCCCGGCGCTCAACCTCAATGGCAGCGCGCAGCGCAACGACCTGCCCGAACGCCCAGCCACTGAGTTCTACAGCTTTGGCGGCACCCTGGCCTACGAGCTCGACGTCTGGGGTCGCAACCGCTCCCTGGCTGCGGGGGGGCGTGCCGCGCTGGCGGCCAGCGAGTCTTTCCGCGATGCGGTTCGCCTCACCGTGCAGGGCGATACCGCCACTGCCTGGGTGCGTCTACTCAGCTTCAACGACCGCATCGCCACCGCCGCGCGCAATGTCGACACTGCGGCGCGTCTGCTCGCCCTGCTCGAATCGCAAAAAGCGGCAGGGCGCATCTCGGCTCTGGAGGTGGCGCGGCAGCGCAACCAGCTGGCGGTGATCCGCGCGGTGCTCGCCGACCTGCGAGGTCAACGCGGCCTGGTGCGCAATCAGCTGGCCCTGCTCACCGGTGTGCCGCCCGACCTTTCGCCGGACAGCGAGCGCGGCCTGCGCGAGGTCGCGGTGCCGCAGCCCAAGCCCGGTGAACCCGCCGGTCTGTTGGCGCGCCGGCCGGACATCCGTCAGGCCGAACTCGATCTTGCTGCGGCTCGTGCCAATGTGGCTGCGGCGCGCGCGGCCATCCTGCCGCGTATCGACCTGAGCCTGCGTACTGCGCTGCAGGCCACTGCCAGCGGCGACCTGATCCAGGGCAGCGGCGCACTCACCGCGCTTGCTACCAGCCTTGTGCAGACCGTGTTCGACGGTGGTCGTCTGCGCGGTCAGGCGCAGCTGACAGCGGCCCAGCAACAGGAGCGTCTGGTGCGCTACCTGCAGGTGGTGTTGCTGGCGCAACGTGAGGTGGCCGATGCACTGGTGGCTTTCGAGGCGGCCAGCAATCAGGAGCGCGAGCACCGCGAAGCCGCCGAAGCCGCTGCCACCGCCCTGCGTCTGGCTGAACTGCGCTACCGCGAGGGTGCTGAGGACTACACCACGGTGCTCGACGCTGAGCGCACTGTGTTCGCGGCCGAGACCGCCGCCGACAACGCGCGCTTGGCGCGTTTCACTGCGCTGGTTGCGCTGGCCCGTGCTTTGGCGGTGGGTATCGAGTAGAAAGCTTGCCCGCGATCAAGGCGTGGGCGAGGGCACCGTCGATAGATTGTCCGTCCCGGAGGCTGCACGCCTCCTTTGGACGAGGCGGACATGGACATTCGAGCGACCCCGCAGGCCACCCCCCAGGCACTGCCCATCGAGCCGCGGCTCGAGCGCTTTCGTCGGCTGTTGCAGAAGGCCGATGTCGAGGTTGGCGGCCAGCGGCCCTGGGACATCCAGATTCACGACCCGGAGACCGCACGCCGCGTGCTCGCACATGGCAGCCTAGGCTTCGGCGACTCCTACGTCGATGGCTGGTTGGATTGCGCTGCGATCGACGTGCTGGTCGATCGCCTGCTGCGCGCCGGTATACAGGACGAGGTGAGCAGCCCGGAGGCGCTGCTGCTCGCCATCGAGTCGCGCCTGTTCAACCGCCAGTCGCTGGCGCGCGCCTGGACCGTGGCGCGCGAGCACTACGACCTCGGCAACGACCTGTTCAAGGCGATCCTTGACCCGCACATGGTCTACAGCTGCGGCTACTGGGCTGCGGCGAGCGACCTGGCGGGCGCACAAGAGGCCAAGCTCGACCTCATCTGCCGCAAACTGGGGCTCAAGCCGGGCATGAAACTGCTCGACATCGGCTGTGGCTGGGGCGGGCTGACGCGCTTTGCTGCCGAGCATTACAGTGTGGAGTGCACCGGGCTGACCAACTCGCGCGAGCAGGCGGAGCGCGCCGAGCAGATGGCCGGCGCGCTGCCCGTCCATATCTTGCTTGGCGACTGGCGCTGCCTTGAGACCGACATCGACACCCGCTTCGACCGCATCGCCTCGGTCGGCATGTTCGAGCACGTCGGGCACGCCAACTACCGCAGGTTCCTCGAGACCGCACGCGGCATGCTGGCACCGGACGGCTTGTTCCTGCTGCATACGATCGGAAAAAACAAGCGCGGGTGCGGTATCGATCCGTGGATCGAAAAGAACATCTTTCCCAACGGCGAACTCCCGTCGCTGGGTGAGATCGCCGACGCCTGCGAGGGCCAGTTCGTCATCGAGGACGTGCACAACTTCGGCCCCGACTACGACCGCACACTGATGGCCTGGCACCGCCGCTTCGAGGACGCCTGGCCGGCGTTCGCCGAGCGCTACGGCGAGCGCTTCCACCGCATGTGGCGCTACTACCTCTTGTCCTGCGCCGGCAGCTTCCGGGCACGCCACAACCAACTGTGGCAGCTGGTGCTGTCACCCGATGGCGTGCCTGGAGGTTACCGCCGGCCGCAGGTCTAAAGGTACAGTCTCAGAAGCCGAGGACCAGTGCCGACAGGTCGTCGCGACGCGATTGCTCGCCGCGCCATTGGGTCAACTCCTGACGCAGGCTTGCCGCGATCTCGCTGGCGCCCTGAACGCGGTGCGCACCCAAGAAGTCGGACAGCCGGGTCGGTCCGTAGGCACGGCCGTTGGCGCCGCCGGGTTGGTCGAACACCCCATCGGTGGCCATGACAACAGCTGCGATGTCCTGCATCTGGAGCTCGGTTTCGGGCAACGGCGTGTGCGGCTTGGTGCCCTTGTAGCCCAGTGCCATCTTGAAGCCGTTGAGCCGCACCACGGCTTCGTGGTCGCGCGGCACCACGAACAGGCCGATACGAGCGCCAGCATAGGTGACCACGCCGCGCGTCGGCTCGACGCGAACGATGGCGGCGTCGAAACCGTCGTTCGAGGCGGCATCCTCCGAATCCTGGTTGAGTGCCACCCGCACCAGATCGCCCAGTTTGCCGAGCAGCGCCCCGGGGGTGAGGTCGCGTTGCGTTTCCCACAAGCGATTGAGCGCCGACGCCACCAGCATCGACACCATGGCGCCGGGAACGCCGTGCCCGGTGCAGTCGATCAGTGCGACCCAGAACATGCCGTCTTCGCGCTTGGGGGATTGCCAGAAGATGTCGCCACCGACCACGTCGCGCGGCTCCCAGACAATGCCGATGTCGCGGAAAGAGGCGCGCATCTTGTCCTTGTTACCGAGCAGACCCTGCTGGATCCGGCTGGCGTAGTTCACCGACTCCATCACCACTTCGTGCGCCTCAGCCAGTTCGCGGGCACGCTCAGCATCCTGACGCACCATGTAGCCAAGAAAATCGGAATAGAGCAGAACCCCGGCACAGCGACCTTCCTCGAGCAGCACCACGCCGCCGGTGTCGATGCTCTCCGCGCTGTCGTTGATCAACGCGCTGAGGTCGGCCATATCGCCGTCGACCGGGAAGGTAAAGAATTCCTCATTCATCAGGCTCGACACCGGGCGGTTCTGGAACACCGCAAAGGCGAGCGGGTTGGCCATCTCGGTGAGGATCTCGATGCGCTCAAGAATGCCAACCGGCGTGCCTTCACGGCCTGTCACCACAACGACCTTGAGGCTGCCGTCTTCACGGATGCGTGGCACGACAGTGCCGCAACGGTCGGTGTCGCTGACGATCTCGGTAGGCACCATCAGACTGCGAGCAGTTAGGTGGAGACTCATCGGATCAGCTCATCTCGACCAGCTGGAAGCGGGCCGAGGTCAGATCCTCGGCAAACTCTTCGCCGAGTTCCTTGATGTTGTCGTCGTCTTCGGCGTAGTGCCAATCGATGACGCACTCGCGACCGCCGCTGGCGGCTTCTTCGAGACGCTCCATCAGGTCCATGATGACCTTGGCTGTCGAGCTGTTGAAATACACCAGCTTGAATTCGAAGCGGACGGGCGCCGACGAGGCGGCGAGCCAATCGTAGAACTGGCCCATCGGAGCGTCATAAAAAGCGCGTACGTCTTCCGGGTAGGACTCGCCTTCGAGGCAGAACTCGCCCTTGTCGAAGGCAAAGGTGACTTTCGGGGTGCGGACGCCCGCAGCGATGATGAGTCGGCTCATGTCGGTCATTTGAAGTAGGCCTTGAAAGTGAAGTAGCTTTTGTCGGTTCCGAGAATCGGAAAGAAATCGAATTCGAAGCCACCGCTCGCATCCCGCGCGATGGTGATCCAGCCCACTCCGGCGCCCTTCGAGCCTTCCGGCGGGCCATCGCGCAGCTGCTCCTTCATCATGGCGGACAGTTCTTTGCGATCGAGCCCCTGCAGAGAGGAGATGTTGGCGCGCAGTCGCGGGATCGCCGAGTTGTCGATGACATTTGAGCAACTGACGAACCAAGCACCCAGATCGACGCGCCCGATCAGCACCATGCCAAAGCGCAGGGAGATGTCTTCCGGGGTCTGCCCTTCAGGGACATCGTGACCGCTCGGCGGTGCTTGCGTCTCGGCCGAATAGCGCATGATGTTCTGCGCCTGTTCAACCAGCGCCGAAAACACCCCGCGGCTGGTCTTGCTGTCGGCCTCGTCGAACTCCATCTTGGTGCGCAGCGAGTTGCCCAAGCTGGAGAGGATGTCGTCGGTCATCGGGCCGGTGTACGACGAAACGATATCGCGCCGGTCGAGCTCGGTGCGGAACCGGTAAGCATCCTCGGCAATATTCAAGTGGAACGGGGTAGGGCGCATTGGCTAAGAATCTCCGATAGATGAACTGCGACGGAAAATCTAGTTTTGCCACTTTTCAGTGTGATGACTGAAAAGAGTCATCCATATGACAGGCATCCGGCCGACCCTGTGGTGTAGAAGCCGCAAAGGGGGCCATGAGTCTGCTCATCGGTCGCACCATGTTTTAAACTCACCGGCCTGATTCAGCATCCGGCGTCATCTCATGCGCTCCCACCGATGTTGACCGAGCAACTCATGGACCTTCTCGACAAGCAAAGACTGCAGGACGGCGTCGTGCACAACCAGCAGATGTCGCGCCGCGAGGTGGTCGAGTCGCTGGTCGCCAAGCAGCATCACGCCGAGCTGGCGATGATCGTCGGGCGACACTCGTCGGCCGAGCTCGGCGAAGTGCTCGACGAGTTGCCGCTGTGGGCCGCGGAGGCGCTGTGGCGCGCGGTGCCGCGCGAGCGTGAGAACGACATTCTCTGGGAACTCTCCGACGCGCGTCGTGAGGCGCTGGCCGCTGGGCGCGAGCCGCAATTCGAAGGCTCCAAGGTCAATGTGTTCGAGTTGGTCGACGGCGGTCGCTTGCGTCAGGTGCCGGTCAGCGGCCGCAAGGATTTGGACGGGGTCAAGCCCGTCTGGGTCGATCTGATCAACACCAGCGCCAGCGAACGCGGCTTCATCGGCGCGCACTTTCAGGTCGAGCTGCCGGACCCGCTCGAGGCCACCGACCTTGAGCTGAGCTCGCGCTTCTACATCGGCGACAGCGACGACATCCACCTGCACTCCAACTTCCTGCGCGAGCGGGCGGGGGACTCACGCAGCGTGCCGGTGTCCTTCATCCTCCACGGCGGGATCCTGTTCTCGGTGCGCGACGAGGAACTCCCCGTATTCCGCCTGCAGCGCCGTCGAGCCCTGACGCAGCCGGGCTATGTCACCGACAGCATCGATGTGTTGTTGGACCTGTACGGCGCCGACGTCGAGTATTCCGCCGACTCGCTGGAGGGCATCTACACCACGCTCGGCGACGTCGGCCGTCTGGTGCTTAATGAGACTGTTACCGACTCGCAGGCGGCCAGCATCCTTGCTGGCATCGCCGAAGAAGAGGATCAGAACGGCCGCATCCGCGGCAACATCCTCGACACCCAGCGCGCGCTCAATTTCCTGATGCGCGCCCGCTTGCTGAAGACGGATCAGGTGCAGTCGTGCAATCAGATCGTGCGCAACATCGAGTCGCTCAACAGCCATACGGCGTTTTTGTTCGACAAGATCAACTTCCTGATGGACGCCACCATCGGTTTCATCAACATCAACCAGAATAAACGGGTGAGTCAGCTCACCGTGTTCAGTGTGGTGTTCATGCCGCTCAACATGCTGGCCGGTATCGGCGGTATGTCGGAGTACACGATGATGACCGAGGGCGTGCCTTGGCCCGTGGCATACGGCCTGTTCGTGCTCGGCGCCGGCTTGGTGGGTTATGGCACTTACGTGGCCTTGCGCTTTGCTGAGAAGCGCCGTCAGCAGCCGATCCGCGGCCGTCAGAGTTGAAGGCGCGACCTTGTCGCTGCCGGTCTTCGGGAGTTTTCCCCGGGAACCTTTGCCCGCGGCTCTACCCAAACCCATTAGAAACTGATTAAAAGGATGCGGATGTCTGGCAGACCATTGCGCTGTTGCCTGCTCGCCCTCGTGCTGCACACCAGTGCCGCTTTCGCAGATGGTTCTGTGTATGACTTCGCTGCCTTGCGACAGATGGCGGTCGACGCCAACCTGTCTCTGGCCGCAGCGCGCGACGGTGTAGATGCAGCTCGCGCTGGCATTGTCAGCGCGAGTGCCTACCCCAATCCCGAGACTGAGCTCACCACCGGCGGCGCATCACCCCGCATCGGCGGTGCATCAGGCCACGCCCATGCTTTGGCGATCAGTCAGCGCATCGACAACCCGTGGGTGCGCAGCGCGCGCATCGGCGCCGCCGAGGCGCTCGCGGGTGGTGCCGAAGCCGGCCTGCGGCAGACCCGTGTCACATTGCTGGCGCGCCTGCAGGTTGCCTTTTATGAGTTGTTGCGCCGGCAGGAGGAGCTCTCCGCCGCGCGCGACGACCTCGCGCTGGCCGAATCTATTTACGAGCGCGTCAAGGTGCGCGTGGACGTGGGCGAGGCGCCGCGCTACGACCTCATCCGCGCCGAGGCCGAGCGCCTCACCGCCCGCAACGCCACGCGCAGCGCCGAGTTGCGCGTCAACCAGTCCAAGGTCGCCATCCGCGGGCTGGTGGCCGAGCGCCTGCCGGCAGACTTCCAGGTGCGCGGCGACTGGAGCGAGCCGCGGGTGCTGCCGCCGCTCGAGCAGCTGCGCGAGCGCGTGCTCGGCAGCAACCCCGAGCTCGCCGTGCTGCGCGCCGAGCAGTCGCGCTTCGACCGTCAGGTCGAGCTGGAGAAGGCGCGCCGCATGCCGGAAGTGGCCATCCGCGCGGTGCAGGAGCGCGACCCCGATCTTGAGAACAACCGCGTCGGCGTGTTACTGACCATCCCGATCTGGGACCGCCGCGCCGGCCCCATCGCCGAGAACACCGCGCAGGGTCTGCGCGTGCGCAATCAGCTCGAGTACAGCCAGTTTGCGCTGTCGCAGTCGCTCGAATCCGCTTACGGCCAGTACGACATCTCGCGCAATCAGATCACCATCCTTGAGGGCGCCATCCTGCGTGAGGCGGAAGCCGCCGTGAAGGTCGCAGAGGCCGCCTACCGCTTCGGCGAGCGCGGCATCCTCGAGGTGCTCGATGCCCGCCGCGTGTTCCGTGCCGCGCGGAATGAGCTCATCGCCGCGCGTTATGACCTTGAGGTCGCGCGCATCGAGATCGACCGCCTGCAGGCGGTGGAGGCGCAGTGACCCCTTTCGCCGGCTGCTGCGCTGCCACCCGATTCAAGCCCCGCACGCCCTTTATCCCTTTCTTCCAGGAACGCGCCGAGATGCCTTGCGCCCGATCGACACGCCTTGCCCGCACTTTCATTGGCCTCGCCATGGCCTTCACGCTTGCCGCATGCAGCAAGCCGGAAGAAGCGCCGGTCGCTGCTCAGCGGCCCGACCCGATGGTGGTCGAGGCCAATCAGGGCTTGGTCGCCAGTCTGCAGATCGAAGAGGTGCAGCCAGCGCCGGTGAGCCCGATCTTCCGCGTTGCTGGGCGGATCGATTTTGATGAGCAGCGCATCTCGCGCATCAGCACCACGGTGCCCGGCCGTATCAGCGACATCAAGGTGGTGCTGGGCCAGAGTGTGGGCAAGGGCGCCACGCTGGCGACGCTGACCAGTGCCAACCTGGGCGAGGCGCAGCTCTCCTACATCAAGGCCAACTCCCAGGTGCAACTGATGCGCCGCAGTGTTGAGCGCGCCAAGGCCCTGTTCGCCGCCGATGTCATCGGCAGCGCCGAACTGCAGCGTCGCGAGAACGAACTGGAGGTGGCAGAGGCCGAGAAGCGCGGCGCCGCCGACCAGCTGCGCCTGCTCGGTTTGCGCGACGGCACGCTCGAGAATCTTGAGCGTGTCGGCTCGATCAGCTCGGTCAAGCCGGTGCTGTCGACGCAGTCCGGCACCGTGGTCGAGCGCAAGGTTGCGCTCGGTCAGGTCGTGCAGCCGTCCGACCTGCTGTTCGTCATCGCCGATCTTTCGGTGGTGCGGGTGGTCGCCGATGTGCCGGAACAAGAGGCGCGCAGCATCGCCAAAGGGCAGCAGATCGGCATCGACATCCCCGCCCTGGCGATCAGCCGCGAGGCGAGGCTCGACTATGTTTCACCGACAGTGAACCCGGACACGCGGACGATCCTCGTTCGCACCGACCTCGAGAATCGCGACGGCAGCCTCAAGCCGGCCATGCTCGCGACGGTCGAGATCGCCGGAGCGCCCGTGGAACAAATCTACCTGTTGCCCTCGGCCATCGTCCGCGAGAACAACACCGACCATGTGTTCGTGGAGATCGAGCCCGGCAAGTTCAGGATGCGCCCGGTCGTGCTCGGCCATATCGCCCGCGGCCCGGACGGTGAGGAAGTGCGCCCAGTGCTGGAAGGCGTGGTCAAGGGCGAGCGGGTGGTGGTCGATGGTGCTTTCCACCTCAACACCCAGCGCAAGAGCGCAAACCAGTAAGCCTCCGGGAGACCGCGCCACATGATCCCGGCCATCATCCGCGCTGCACTTGAGCAGCGTCTGGTCCTCGTTGTCTTGAGCATCGTGCTGTTCGTCTTCGGTCTGGACGCGGCACGCAAGCTGTCAGTCGACGCCTTTCCCGACGTCACCAACATCCAGGTGCAGATCGCCACCGAGGCGATCGGCCGCTCGCCCGACGAGATGGAGCGTCTGGTCACGGTGCCGATCGAGCTGGCCATGACCGGCCTGCCGGCGATGACCGAGATGCGCTCGCTCAACCGGCCGGGTCTGTCGCTCATCACCCTGGTGTTCACCGACCAGACCAACGTCTATTTTGCGCGGCAGTTGGTGATGGAGCGCCTGTCCGACGTGCGCGGCCGTATGCCGGAGGGCGTCGCCCCGGTGCTCGGGCCGGTCTCCACCGGTCTCGGCGAGGTGTTCCAGTACACGCTGCAGCGGGCCGATGACGGCGACCGCGAGCTGACCAAAGAGGAACTGACCCGCCGGCGGACCATCCAGGACTGGGTGGTGCGTCCGCTGCTGCGCTCGATTCCGGGCGTTGCCGAGATCAACTCGCAGGGTGGCTTCGTCAAGCAGTACCACATCCGCGTCAACCCGGACCGCCTGCGCCACTACGAGCTCAGTCTGAATCAGGTGTTCGACTCGGTGGCGGCCAACAACGCCAACGCCGGCGGCGGGGTGCTCAACCAGCACGCCGAGCAGTTCCTCATCCGCAGCATCGGCTTGGTGCGCTCGATCGACGACTTCCGCAACATCGTGGTCAAGAACGAGGGCGCGACGCCGGTCTATCTGCGCGACGTGGCGCAGATCGAGGAGGGCGCCGAGGTGCGGGTCGGCGGCCTGATCAAGGACGGCAAGACCGAGGCGGTCGGAGCGATTGTGATGATGCTGGCCGGTGGCAACGCCAAGCAGATCGTCAGCCGTATCAAGGATCGCGTGACCGAGATCAACGGCAAGGGCATGCTGCCCGAGGGCCTGCAGATCGTGCCGTACTACGACCGCTCGGAGCTGGTCGATGCCGCCCTCGACACCGTCATCAAGGTCCTGATCGAAGGCGTGCTGTTCGTTATCGTCGTGCTGTTCCTGTTCTTGGGCGACGTGCGCTCGAGCCTGATTGTCATCTCCACGCTGGTGCTCACGCCGCTGCTCACGTTCATGGTGATGAACAAGCTGGGCATCTCGGCCAACCTGATGAGTCTCGGCGGGCTGGCGATCGCCATCGGTCTGATGGTCGACGGCTCGGTGGTGGTGGTGGAGAACGCCTTCGCGCGGCTTTCGCATGGCCACTCGGAAGGCGAGCACAACAAGATCCGGGTGATCTTTGAGGCGGTCAAAGAGGTGGCGGTGCCGGTGATCTTCGGCGTCGGCATCATCATCCTGGTGTTCCTGCCGCTCATGACCCTCGAGGGCATGGAGGGCAAGATGTTCGCCCCGCTGGCTTACACCATCGCCATTGCCCTGGCCGTGTCGCTGGTGCTGTCGCTCACCCTCACGCCGGTGCTGTGCACTTACGTGCTCAAGGGCGGCAGCGAGGAGGACACGCGCCTGATTCGCGCGCTCAAGCGGCCGTGGCTGCCGATGTTGGACTGGGCGGTCCACAACAGCCGCAAGACCTTCCTGATGGCGATCGTCGCCTTCGCGCTGTCTATCGCCACCTTACCCTTCCTCGGCACGTCCTTTATCCCGGAGATGAAGGAAGGCTCGATCGTGCCGGGCGTGGCGCGGGTGCCCAACATCTCGCTCGACGAGTCCTTGAAGATGGAGCGCGAGATCCTGCGCCGGGTGCTTGAGGTGCCGGGGGTCAAGGGCGTGGTCTCGGCAGTGGGCCGTGGTGAGTCGCCGGCCGACCCGCAGTCGCAGAACGAAGGCCAGCCGGTGGTCAGCCTGATCCCGCGCGACGAGTGGCCGGAGGGTTGGACCCAGGACACCATCGCCGACGCCATCCGCGAAAAGCTCGCCGACCTGCCCGGCGTGTCGATCGCCATGGCTCAGCCCATTGCACAAAGAGTGGCGGAGCTGGTCACCGGCGTGCGCAACGACGTGGCGGTCAAGGTGTTCGGCGATGACATGGACACGCTGCTCGACACCGCCAACCAGATCGCGCGGGTGGTCGCTGCCACGCCGGGCGCTCGCGATCTGCGGGTGGAGAAGGTGAGCGGCCAGCAGTACCTCAACATCGAGGTCGACCGCGCCGCAATTGCCCGCTACGGCCTCAACGTCGCCGACATCAACCAGATGGTGGAGATCGCGTTGGGCGGCAAGGTGGCGACCCAAGTGTTCGAGGGGCAGCGCCGCTTCGATGCCACGGTGCGGGTGCCTGAGGCCTTCCGCGACGACCCCAATGCGATCGGCGACATCCTCATCAACACCCCGGGTGGCGCGCTGGTGCCGCTCGGATCGGTGGCAAAAATCGAGGTGCGCGAGGGCGCGGCGCAGATCAGCCGCGAGATGGCCAAACGGCGTGTGGTGGTCGGCGTGAACGTGGCAGGCCGCGACCTCGGCGGCTTCGTCGCCGAGCTGCAGCAGAAGGTCGGCGCGCAGGTGGTGCTGCCGGAGGGCTCCTACCTCGAGTGGGGCGGCCAGTTCCAGAACATGCAGCGCGCGCTCGGCCACCTGTCGATCATCGTGCCGATCACCATCGCGGCGATCTTCTTCCTGCTGTTCCTGCTGTTCGGTTCGGTGCGTTACGCCACGCTGATCATCACGGTGCTGCCGTTCGCGTCCATCGGCGGTGTCATGGGGCTGGCGGTGTCGGGTGAGTACCTCTCGGTGCCGGCGTCGGTCGGCTTCATCGCGCTGTGGGGCATTGCGGTGCTCAACGGCGTGGTGCTGGTGAGCTACATCCGCAGCCTGCGTCACGACGGTCTGCCGGTCGAGCAGGCGGTGCTGCAAGGGGCCAAGATGCGGTTCCGCCCGGTGATGATGACCGCCACCGTGGCGTTGCTGGGCCTGCTGCCCTTCCTGTTTGCCACCGGCCCCGGTTCGGAGGTGCAGCGGCCGCTGGCGGTGGTGGTGATCGGCGGCCTGATCACGTCGACGCTGCTGACCCTGGTGGTGGTGCCGGCAATCTATCGCTGGTTCGACGAACCCGATCCGCAGCCGACATGAGCTGCACCGACCATTCATTCAACCGACCCGCTGTCGAGGTCCCATCGCTATGAAAGAGATCCGCGCCATCATCCGCCCGAGCAAGCTCCCCAAGCTGCGTGACGCCCTGCGTGGCATGAAGGACTTCCCCGGCATGACTGTGTCGCGCGTCGAGGGCTTTGGCCGTTCGCACGGTACGGGCGGCGGCGGCTTGCGGGCGGCGCTCAACGATTTCACCGAGAAGGTGCGCATCGAGATCGTCGCGCCGGACGAACTGGCCGGCCCGATCGTCGACCTTATCGTGGCGCACGCCCGCACCGGGCAGTCCGGCGATGGTCTGGTGTGGGTCACCGAGGTCGAGCGCGCGGTGTTCGTCAACAAGACCGTTGGCTGAGGCCTTTCGCTTCCACAATTCCTACGCCGCGCTCGGCGAGCCGTTCGCGCTCAGGCAGCATCCGATGCCGGTGCGCGAGCCGCGCCTGCTCGCCCTCAATGAGCCGCTCGCGGCGCTGCTCGGCGGCGACCCGGCGCTGCTGCGCGGGCAGACCGCCGACTGGTTCAGCGGCAACCGTAGCATCCCCGGTGCGCTGCCGGTGGCCACCGCCTACGCCGGCCACCAGTTCGGCAACTTCGTGCCGCAGCTGGGCGACGGCCGCGCTGTGCTGCTCGGCGAGGTGATCGGCGCCGACGGGCAGCGCCGCGATCTGCAGCTCAAGGGCGCCGGGCGCACGCCGTTCTCACGCGGGGGCGACGGCCGTGCGGCGCTGGGCCCGGTGCTGCGCGAGTATCTGGTGAGCGAGGCGATGCACGCGCTCGGCATTCCGACCACGCGCGCGCTGGCGGCGGTGCTCACCGGCGAGCCGGTGTTCCGCGAGGAGGTGCTGCCCGGTGCGGTGATCACGCGGGTGGCGAGCAGCCATATCCGTGTCGGCACCTTCGAGTTCTTTGCCGCGCGTGACGATGTAGCCTCGCTGCGGCGCCTGCTCGACTACGTGCTCGCGCGCCACTACCCGCACCTGGCCGAGGCCAACGAGCCGGCGCTGGCGCTGTTGCAGGCCGTGGGCGAGCGGCAGGCGGCGCTGGTGGCGCAGTGGATGGCGGTGGGCTTTGTGCACGGCGTGATGAACACCGATAACTGCAGCATCGCCGGCGAGACCATCGACTACGGCCCCTGCGCTTTTATGGAAGGCTACGACCCGGCCACCGTGTTCAGCAGCATCGACCGCCACGGCCGCTACGCCTACGCCAACCAGGCGCCGATCGCGCAGTGGAACCAGGCGCGGCTGGCGGAGGCGGTGTTGCCGCTGGTTGACGCGGATCAGCCGCGCGCCATCGAGCGCGCCACGGGGGTGATCAACCAGTTCCAGGGCGCATTTGGGCGCGAGTGGCAGATGCGCCTGGGGGCCAAACTCGGCTTGTGGCGGCAGGCGGGGCGGGAGGCGCCGGCGATCGCGCGGAGCGCCGGCACGGGCACAGACGCGCTGGCCGCGCCGCCGGCTGGCGCCGCCGACGAGCTGGACGCTGAGCTGATGGTCGACTGGCTCTCGCTGCTGCAGAGTCACCGCGTCGACTGGACGCAAGCGCACCGCCGCCTGTGTGCGGCAGCAGAGGGCGATGAGGCGCCGCTGCGTGACCTCTTTATCGACCGCGAGGCACCGTCGGCTTGGCTGGCGCGGTGGCGTGCGCGAGTACTGCCCTCCGAAGGCAGGGGTCAGGCCGTCGCTGCGGCCATGCGCCGCGTCAACCCGGCTTACATCCCGCGCAATCAGGCGGTGGAGGCGATGATCGCTGCGGCAACGCAGGGCGACTTTGCCCCGTTTGAGCGCTTGTCGCCACGCCCTACGACGAGCAATCCGGCATGGACGACCTCGCGCAGCCGGCGCCGACCGACGCGGCGCCGTACCGGACCTTCTGCGGGACCTGATTTCCAAGGCTCGGCTATAGTTTCGGCCTCCGGCAATCCACAGCGCACCGCCATGTCCCAAGCCAACCGTCGCAGCAAGAACATCACCGAAGGCGTCGCCCGCGCGCCCAACCGCTCCATGTACTACGGCATGGGCTACAAGGAGACCGACTTCGGCAAGCCGATGATCGGCGTCGCCAACGGCCACAGCACCATCAGGCCTGCAGCGCCTGGCCGATGCGGCGGTGGATGGGCTCAAGGCGGCCGGCGCCAATCCGCAGATCTTTGGCACGCCGACCATCTCCGACGGCATGGCGATGGGCACCGAGGGCATGAAGTACTCGCTGGTGAGCCGCGAGGTCATCGCCGACTGTGTGGAGACTTGCGTGGGCGGCCAGTGGATGGACGGCGTCATCGTCATCGGCGGCTGCGACAAGAACATGCCGGGCGGCATGATGGGCATGCTGCGCGCCAACGTGCCGGCGCTCTACGTCTACGGCGGAACGATTCTTCCCGGAAAGTACAAGGGCCAGGACCTCAACATCGTCAGCGTGTTCGAGGCGGTGGGGCAGTTCTCGGCGGGCAAGATGAGCGAGGAGGACTTCTGCCAGATCGAGCGCCGCGCCATCCCCGGCAGCGGCTCGTGCGGCGGCATGTACACCGCCAACACCATGAGCTCGTCGTTCGAGGCGCTGGGCATGAGCCTGCCGTACTCGTCGACCATGGCGAACGTCGAAGACGAGGTGCTTGAGAGCGTGAAGCAGGCCGCCGCGGTGCTGGTGGAGGCGGTCAAGAAGGACCTCAAGCCGCGCGACATCGTCACGCGTGAGGCGATCGAGAACGCGGTGGCGGTGATCATGGCCACCGGCGGCTCGACCAACGCCGTGCTGCACTTTCTTGCCATCGCGCACTGCGCCGGTGTGGAGTGGACCATCGACGACTTCGAGCGCATGCGCAAGAAGATCCCGGTGATCTGCGACCTCAAGCCGAGCGGCAAGTACTTGGCCATCGACCTGCACCGCGCCGGGGGGATCGCGGTGATGAAGGTGCTGCTCGAGGCCGGCCTGCTGCACGGCGACTGCATGACGATGACCGGTAAGACGGTGGCCGAGAACCTCGCCGAGGTGCCGCCGCTGCGCGCTGATCAGGATGTGATCCGGCCGATCAAGGACGCGCTCTACGCCGAGGGCCACCTCGCGATCCTCAAAGGCAATCTAAGCCCGGAGGGCTGCGTGGCCAAGATCACCGGTCTCAAGAACCCGGTCATCACCGGGCCGGCGCGGGTGTTCGACGACGAACAAAGCGCCCTGGAGGCGATCATGGCCGGCAAGATCCAGGCCGGCGACGTGATGGTGCTGCGCTATCTGGGCCCCAAGGGCGCGCCCGGCATGCCGGAGATGCTGGCGCCCACCGGTGCGCTGATCGGTCAGGGGCTGGGCGAGAGCGTCGGCCTGATCACCGACGGGCGGTTCAGTGGTGGCACCTGGGGCATGGTGGTGGGCCACGTGGCGCCGGAGGCCTACGCCGGCGGCACCATCGCGCTGGTGGAGGAGGGCGACTCGATCACCATCGATGCGCACACGCTGCTGCTCGAGCTCAACGTGCCGGAGGCCGAGATCGCGCGCCGTCGCGCGGCATGGAAGGCGCCGGCGCCGCGTTACACGCGCGGCGTGTTGGCCAAGTTCGCGAAGAACGCGAGCAGCGCGAGCAAGGGCGCGGTGCTTGACCTCTGGCAGGAATGAGTCCGGCGGGCTTTGCAAATGGCCTTCCGCGCATCGGCTAGATGGGCTAGAAAGGCGGCATGAAGCCTCAGCCTGCGTCCACCGAAGCTGCTGCCCTGGCCCTACGTGGGATGGTGCTGCTGGCGCTGTGTCTGTCGCTTGCGGGGTGCCTGAGCACGTCACGCGCCACGGCTGTGGCCTTGGACGATCGCCAGCCGGCCTACGTGAGCGAAGGTTGTCAGTCGGCGATCCGTTCCACCAGTGTTCACGAGGACCTCTACATCGGCCGGATGATCGCCTCACCATTGCTGCTCATCGCTACCGCGGGCGCGGCGGCGCCGCTGGTGATCGGCGGCAATGTGGCGCTGGATGCCGCTGACCGGGTCGATGCCTCGACCATGTCCGAGGCCTGTGGCGGGCCGGGCAAGACCAACGGCGAGATTGCCGCGGATGTCGCCACCAATGCCGCGCTGGGCGCGGCCACCGGCGCCGCACTCGACGGCGTGGCGGGCGGCGGCGAGGGCATCGCCTCGCGGCTATCGCGCTTCTTGTTCGGCGGCGCCACCAGCAGCGGCGCGCGCTAGGTCGTAAAAAAGCGCGCCCGAAGGCGCGCCTATGGCCGCGGATCGCGCGGCGTGAGGGTCAATTGCCGCCGAGCACCGCCTGCGCCACGGCGACGTAGACCGGGATGCCGAACAGGATGTTGAGCGGGAAGGTAAGGCCCAGCGAGAGGCCGAAATAGAGCCCGGGGTTGGCCTCGGGCAGGGCGAAGCGCAGCACCGCCGGCACCGCGATGTAGGAGGCGCTGGCCGCCAGCACCATGAGCAAGGCGCCGTCGCCTGCGGGAATGCCGAACAGTATGCAAAAGCCCAGAGCGAGGCTGGCATGGGTGATCGGCCCGGCGATGCCGTAGGCCACCAGCCACGGTGACTTGCCGCGCAGTTCGTGCATATTGCGCGCGGCCATCAGGCCCATGTCGAGCAGGAAAAAGCTCAGCATGCCCTTGAACAAATCCACCGAGAACGGCGCCATCACCGTCTTGCCGGCGTCGCCGGTGATGATGCCGACAAGCATGGCGCCGAGCAGCAGGAGCTGCGCGCCGTCGGTAAAGCTCTCGTGGAGGATCTTGCCGAGCGGCGTGGTGGCGTGCTGCCCCGAGGGGTTGGCGGCGGCGCGCTCTCGGCGCAGCATGTTGGCAAACAGCACTGCCATGATGATGGCCGGCGACTCCATCAGCGCCATCGCGGCGGCCATGTGCGCGCCGAAGGGTTGACCGTTGTTGTCGAGGTACTGGGTGGCGGTGATGAAGGTCACCGCGCTCACTGAGCCGTAGGTGGCGGCCACCGCGGCGGCGTCGAAGCCGCTGACCACCCGGCGCAGCAGGGCGTAGCCGATCAGCGGGATGACCACCGCCAGCAGGATGGCGGTGCCGAGGCTGATCGCCACCTCGGGCGTGAGGCCGGATTTGTTGAGCGCAAAGCCGCCCTTGAGGCCGAGCGCCATGAGCAGGTAGAGCGAGAGGAAGCGCGAGATGGCCTGCGGGATCTCGAGGTTGGAGCGGGCGAATCCGGCCAGCACGCCGAAGACAAAGAACAGGATCGCCGGGTCGAGAAAGTTCTGCATCAGTGACTCCCAATGATTTGCGGCGCGATGATAGATTTCGCAGCAGATACGTGACAGTCGATTTTTTAACATTGATATATCGTAAAAAATCTATGAACTGCGTGGCCGCATGACTCAGCGTGTCTGCCTGGTGACCCGCCACGCCAAGGCGCCTGCCGTGGCGCCGGCGCTGGCGGCGGCCGGCTACGTGCTGGAGGTGGTCGACAGTTTCGACACCGACAGCCTCGGCACCTTCTCTGGCGAGGTCGAGCGACGGGGCGATATGCGTGACGCGGCGCTGGCCAAGGCGCGGCTGGCCTGCGAGCTCGGCGGCAGCCGCTACGGGCTGGGCAGCGAGGGCGCGTTCGGCGGTGACCCCTTCCTTGGCGTCTCGGGCTGGGGCCGTGAGCTGCTGGTGTGGTGGGATGCCGAGGTCGGCTACGCGGTGGAGGGCTTCGTGCAGGGTCCGGAGACCAACTGGCAGACCTTGGAGGTGACCGACCTCGACGCGGCGCGGCGTTTTCTGGAGCGAGCGGGCTTTCCCGGCCACGGCGTGATCGTCGGGCGGCCGGGCGAGGCCTGGTTCGACAAAGCCTGCAACGATGCAGACGCGGTCATGGCGCGTGTGCGCGAGGGTCTGGCTGCCGTCCCGGTGATGCTGCAGACCGACATGCGCGCGCACCGCAACCCGACTCGCATGGCGATGATCGCGCGTGCGGCGTCCGCGCTCGCGTCGCGCCTGTCGACGCCGTGTCCCGCCTGTGCCGCGCCGGGCTTCGGGCCGGCGGAGTCGATCCCCGGTGCGCCGTGCGAGGGCTGCGGCGCGCCGACGCGGCTGCCCCGCGCCGAGCGCTGGGCCTGTCCGCGCTGCGCCCACCAGCAGGAGCGGCCGCTGGCGCTGCGGGCGTCGCCCGAGCGTTGCGACCTTTGCAACCCCTGAGCAGAACACCCAAGACCCGATTCGTTGCAGCAGACGAGGAGACGCACCCATGGCCATGCACGTGACCTTCCGTCAATTGCGCCTTTTCCTGGCGCTGGCCGAAACCGGCAGCGTGAGTGGGGCGGCGCGCGCTATGCACGTGACGCAGCCCACCGCGTCGATGCAGCTGCGCGAGCTCACCGAGTCGGTGGGCATGCCACTCTATGAGGTGATCTCGCGGCGGGTGCACCTGACCGACGTCGGCCGCGACCTGGCCGAGACGGTGCGCCGCATCACTCATGAATGGGACGGCTTTGCGCAGCGCATCGACGCGCTGCAAGGCCTCACGCGCGGCCGCCTGAGCATCGCGGTGGTGAGCACCGCCAAGTACTTCGTGCCGCGCATCCTCGGCACCTTCTGCCAGCGCTACCCGGACATCGACGCGGCGTTGGTGGTGCTCAACCGCGACGGCGTGGTCGAGCGCCTGCGGCGCAACCTCGACGACCTCTACATCATGTCGCAACCGCCCACCGACATGGAACTCGAGGACCGCGTGTTCCTTGCCAATCCGCTGGTGCTGATCGCAGCGGGAGGGCACCCGCTGGCGAAGCGGGCGAGCGTGAGTGCGGCCGATCTGGCCGGCGAGAGCTTTGTGATGCGCGAGCGCGGCTCCGGCACGCGGATGTCCTGCGAGAAGCACTTCAAGCGGCTCGGCATCCGGCCGCGGGTGCGTCTGGAATTGGGCAACAACGAGGCGGTCAAGCAGGCGGTGGCCGGTGGGCTCGGCCTGGCGGTGGTGTCGGCGCATTCGCTCGACGAGCACCTGCCCGAGCAGGGCATCTGCCAGCTGCCGGCGGAGGGCTTCCCGATCCAGTCGCAGTGGCACATCGTGCGGCCACGCGGCAAGCGCCACACGCCGGTGGGCGATGCCTTTGAGCGGCATCTGGACGAAGCGAGTGCGGAGTTGCGGGCCCGGCTCGGGGTTTGAGCGGTTAGAATCGCGGCCACGCGCCCGTAGCTCAGCTGGATAGAGTACTGCCCTCCGAAGGCAGGGGTCGGACGTTCGAATCGTCTCGGGCGCGCCAGAACATGCGGGGCTCGCATTTAAACGACGCCGCCGCGCCAGGCCCACCGGCAGGGTTTCCCGCCGGCAGAGAGGGCGGCTGGCTCTGGAACCTGTCCGATTTTCGGCAGAAACCGTTTGCGGCAACTACGGTCTTGGTTTACTCCCTGGGAGAAAGACCATGGGCGACATGACACAAAACTGGATGCACCCGCTGTGGGTCATCACCCGAGACGGTGTTTGTGATGGTCAGCAGTTCTCGATGCCCATCACCGATTGGTTCCGCACGGAGCGCGAGGCGCTCGATGCCTGGGCGGCGCTGGACGATCAGTCGGACACCTGCCTGCGCAAGTACACGCCAAGGCTGAGGCGCTGACGGGCGGCAAAGACGACCTGCTGCGCGCCTATGCGGATTCAGATGGGGCGCGAATCGAGACCCGCGGCTAGTAAGTAACATCCCCGCCCGCGCGGTCTTGCACGATCAAGTCGCTGATCGAGACGCCCTTAATCAGCAGCGGCTGGGCGCGTTGGTGGGCCTGCCCTGATGCTGCACTGGATCGGATTGGCCGCGCATCCGCCAACCGACCTACGCCAAGTGCTCGCCCTATGAGCCCGCGCCCCGAACTGCCGAGTGATTCGGCGCCGGCGGGGTATGTTGGTTGGCGGATTCGGGCATGAGCCTCCCTGTGCAACGCTAGACGACATCACGCATGCGTTGAGGAGTGTGGCGCCACGCGCTACAATTCGCCTTGATCAAAAATTTTCGACACAAAGGTCTCGAGGCATTTTTCCTATCCGGCAGCAGGGCCGGAGTTAATCCCGGGCATGCGCCACGACTGGCTCGTCTTCTGTCTGCTTTGGATTGCGCCAGGAGGCCGGAACACATGGACCGGCCGGGGTGGAACTTTCATCCGCTCGCTGGTGGCCTTCGCAACCATTGGGCGGTTAGCGTCAACGCCAATTGGCGGGTGACGTTCGCTTTCGAGGGCGAGGACGCCGTTCTCGTTGACTATTTGGACGACCACTAAGGCTCAGCATGTCGCAGATGTTCGATCCGCCGCACCCTGGTCTCACGCTACGAGATGACGTCCTGCCTGCGCTCGGGCTCACCGTCAGTGAGGCTGCGAAACAGCTCTATGTCGACCGCACGACCTTTTCCCGGGTCATCAACGGTCGGGCCGGGATCTCCCCGGCTATGGCGCTTCGTATCGAGAAGTGGCTTGGTCCGTCGCATGGTGGCAACGCCGAGGTCTGGTTGTCACAACAGCACGCCTACGACCTATGGCAGGCCCGCGTAGAGGCAGAGCGCTCGGGTGTGCTGGATGCTGTTCGGACAGCGGCGCGGCGCGCTTAGGTCGGTTACCAGACTTCGCCCCGGAAGGAGCCGTGGCATGTAACGCGCGGGGGGCGTATTGTGTTGCATGTAGCAGAATACGGGGCTCCAATGGCACTCGCTGAGGTCAACGCACGGGTGCAGAAGCACCGTGACGCGCTGCGAAGGGCCGGCTTGCGGCCAGTGCAGATTTGGGTGCCGGACACGCGACTGCCGGGCTTTGCTGAGGAATGCGGCCGGCCTTGGTGATTCAGTCCGACCCATTTGCTGAGCATTCCAGCGTCACCATCCTGCCGATCACCGGCACGCTCATCGACGCGCCGCTGTTGCGCATCACCTTGCAACC
>RFSW01000023.1 GCA_009923755.1 Betaproteobacteria bacterium
CGCCGCGCCCCGAGCAACCGGTCATCCAACGTCCGCCCGAACAGGCCCCGCCACCGCCAATAGCCCCGGCGCCACCTGCCCCTGCACCCGCGCCGACACCGCCACCGGTCGCTGCAGAATCCGCGGTTGACCAGAACGAGCTGCGCCGCGGCTACATCCGTGGTGTCTCCACGGCTGTCGCGAAGCAAAAACGCTATCCCCGTATCGCCATGCAACGCGGTTGGCAGGGTGAGGTCATGTTGCGCGTAGTCGTCGACAGCAACGGCAATCTTGTCGACGTCGCCGTGCAACAGGGCAGTGGCTACGAGGCACTGGACAGGGAGGCTATCGAGATGGTCCGCCGCGCCGCCCCGTTCCCGCTCACGGCAGGCATGAAGAGAGAAGAGCTCGCCATCAGCCTGCCCGTGCAGTTCCGACTGGAGGCGCCCTGAGCCCCTCGCAAAGATGGCTCCAGCGCATTCGAGGCGCAGGGACGATGGCATGCGCACGACATCTATAGACCGCCGTTCCGGCGCACAGCACGTCGTCAACGCCATCACCGCTGCGCTCTGCTTTTGGCTGGCGACTGTAGTGGGCCTGTTCGCGCCCGTCACAGCCAACGCTTCGCCGCCACTCCGTCTGACCGATGGCGTCTACGCTGTGACGGCGACGCCCGGCCCGCCCGACCTCATCAATCGCGGGCGAACGCACAACAGCGGGCTTCTGATTGGTGCACAGGGCGTGGTGGTGATCGACCCCGGCCCGAGCCGACGCGACGGTCAACGTCTGCTCCGAAACCTGCGCACGCTCACCCGCAAGCCCGTCGTAGCCGTCATCCTCACCCACGCCCACCCGGAGAACGTGCTCGCCGCCGCGGTGGTGGCCGGGGCGCGGGCGCCGGTCATCGCCAGCCACCGCACATATGCCCTGATGCAGGAGCGCTGCAGCGAGTGCCTGCAACGGCTGACTAGCATGACCGGGGAATCGGCGATGACCGGCACCACCATCCGTCTGCCCGACCAGACGGTGGCGGAAGGCATCACCGAGCGGCGTTACGGCGGACGCGCCGTGCAGCTCATCCACACCGGCTGGGGCCACACTGCGGGCGACCTGGCGGTGCTCGACGTTGCGAGTGGCACGCTGTTCACCGGCGGGCTCGCCAACAACGGCGTGATGCCGGACATGCACGAGGCGCGGACACGCGGCTGGATCACGGCGCTGCAGCGGCTTGAGGCGCTCGAACCCCGTCGCGTGGTGCCTGGCGAAGGCCTGCCGGGCGGACCGCGCCTGCTGGCTGCCACCCGCAGCTACCTCACCGCCCTGCTCGAACGCGTCGAGGCCAGCTACCGCCAACAGGGCAGTGTCTTCGATGTGCTGGCCGACGGCGAATTGCCTGAATACACCGGCTGGACCCGCTATCGTGAAGCGCAACCGCTCAATATTCAGCATGTCTACGCGGAACTGGAAAAAGAGGACTTTGCCGCACGATGAGCGTCACGCCCCAGCGCACCCCGTTCCCCGCCATCGAGGCCTTCGATGAAGGGCACCTGCCGCCCGCCCAAGGACACGCCGTTTGGTACGAGCAGAGCGGCCGTCCGGATGGGGAGCCCGTGATCTTTCTTCATGGCGGCCCGGGCAGCGGGTGCGTCGCCGCACACCGGCGCTTCTTCGACCCCTTACGTTGGCGTGCTGTGCTCTTCGATCAACGTGGATGCGGCCGCAGCACACCCCTCGGCGGCGTCACCGCCAACACCACCGCGCATCTGGTCGAAGACATGGAACGCCTGCGCACCCACCTCGGCATCGAGCACTGGGTGATCTTCGGCGGCTCTTGGGGATCGACATTGGCGCTGGCCTATGCGCAGGCGCACCCAAAGCGGGTCCGGGCACTGGTCCTGCGCGGCATCTTCCTCGCCCGGCATGATGAGATCGACTGGTTCGTCAACGGCTTGCAGAGGTTTCTGCCAGAAGTGTGCGCTCACTTCATGGGCTTGGTGCCACACAGCCATCGTGGCGACATCCTCGCCTGGTATCACACCGCCGTGTTCGGCGACGACCGGGCCTTGGCGGTACGCGCCGCGCGCACGTGGTCGAGTGTCGAAGCCGCCGCGATGACCCTGACACAAGCAGGCCGCAGCAGTGGCGAGGCCCCGTCAGATGACATCATCCTTGCCAAAGCGCGCGTGCAGTTGCACTACATCGCCGGCGCCGGCTTCCTGCACGAAGCCGAGCTGCTGGAGGGCGCCGCACGACTGGCCGCGATCCCGACCTGGATCGTGCAAGGCCGGCTCGACACCATCTGCCCGCCGCAGACGGCCCATGCGCTTGCACAGGCGATGCCGCACGCAAACCTGCAGCTCATCGAGGGCGCAGGCCACAGCGCCTTTGAGCCAGGCATCGCCGATGCGCTGATGGCCGCGCTGGAGAGCGTCCGGTGAGGCACAACAGCCTGCGATTTCGCATCAATGCCTTGGTCACGGCATTGATTTTGGTGTTTTTCGCGCTCACCGCACTGCTCATGGTGCAGGACATCCGCCGGCAGATCCGCGAGGAGATGGAGGCCACCAGCCGCGTGACCATGCAATTGCTCAGTACCGTGGTCTACAGCACGCAATTTGTGCCGACAGTGATGAGCCGCTCCGACATGGTCCGCAGCTTCCTCGACAATGTCGGCCGGATCCGTGCCCACGACGTGGTGATGTACGGCGAAGGCGACGATACGGAGCTCTACCATTCGCCGCCGTCTCGCTACAAGCCGGGGCGCAAAGCGCCCGACTGGTTCGCTGAGCTGGTCGGACCAGAGACGCGCGTCCTGCGTCTCAGCGCGCCAGGGCTGCGGCTGGTCGTCACCCCCGACCCGAGCCGCGCCATTCTCGACGCCTGGGACGACGTCACACGACTGGCCTGGCTCTCTCTGGGCTTTTTTGTGCTGGCCAATCTACTGGTCTACTGGATCATCGGCCGCGCGCTGCGGCCTGTGTCGAAGCTCCTCACGGGCCTTGAGCGCATGGCAGGAGGCGATCTCGCGGCACGTGTCGAGGGTATCGACACCGCTGAGTTACGAGCGCTGAGCGACGGCTTCAATCGGATGGCAGAGGCCCTCGAGCGCAGTCTGCGTGAGAACGAGACGCTGGCGCTGGCGATGCGCCAGACCTCCGACGCCATCCTACTGATGGACCTGCAAGGCTGCGTGCGCCTCTGGAACCCGGCTGCCGAGCGACTGTTCGGACATCTGCCGGAAGCGCTGGCCGGCCTCGATACACGCCTGCTGGTTCCCGACCACCTGCTCGAGACCTTTGAGGCCGATCTGCGCGGGCTGGCCAGCGGACAGCCGGTCGAGCCGCGCGACACCTTGCGACGCACACGGATGGGTCGCACGCTGGATGTGTCCTACCGCGCTTCGCCTTTGGTCGAACCGGGTGAAGGGGCAGTCATCGGCTCGATCGTTGCGTACCACGACATCACCGAGACGCGGCGCGCCGAGGCGGTGAGCCGCGAACTCGACGCAAGCCGACAGATGGCGCAGGTGGTGCAGAGTCGTCTCGAAGAGGAACGGCGGGCGCTAGCCATGGAGTTGCATGACGAGTTGGGCCAATACGTGACGGCTGTCAAAACCATCGCCCAAGCCACGGCCAACCGCACCATAGCGTCCGATCCGCAGACCCACGCCAGCAGCCTGGCCATCGTCTCCGCCGCCGGCCAGATCTACGATGCGGTGCACCAGATCATCCGTCGCCTAAGGCCGGTGGCGCTGGAGCGCTTCGGACTGGCCGAAACGCTTCGGGATTCGGTGGCCGAATGGCGCCAACAGTATCCCCATCTCGACTTTCAGCTCGATATCGCCGAAGGCCTCGGCACCCTCCCCAGTGAGCAACAGATCGCTCTGTTCCGCGTCGCGCAAGAGTGCGTGACCAACGTCGTCAAGCATGCCGGCGCAACCCGGGTGGACCTCCGTCTGGCAGCAGCGCACGGTGAAGTGTCGCTTAGCGTTCGCGACGACGGGCGCGGCATCCCGCGTGAGCGCATGCTCGACTCCGGCCGCTTCGGGCTGTTGGGTATGCGCGATCGTGTTCAGGCGCTGGGTGGCCGCCTGGAGATCGACACAGTCGACGACGGCAGCGCTGCCACCGGTACCGAGGTCCGCGCACACCTCCCGCAGCGAACATTAGAGGACTGAGATGGCAAAGATCCGCGTCGTACTGACCGATGACCACGCCGTGGTTCGAATGGGCTTCAGGCTGCTGCTGGGCGGCACCCACGACATCGAGGTGGTGGGCGAGGCCGAAAGTGGTGAGGAAGCGGTCAAGCGCTTCGTCGAACTTAAGCCCGACGTGCTGGTGATGGACCTCTCGATGCCAGGGATGGGCGGACTGGAGGCAGTCACGCGGGTACTGGCAAAAGACGACCATGCGCGCATCCTGATCCTCTCCGCACACGAGGACACCATTCACCCCAAGCGCGTCCTCAAAGCCGGCGCCGCCGGCTACCTGAGCAAGCGTAGCGCGGCCGAGGAGCTCATCCAGGCGATCCGCCATGTGGCAAGCGGCAAGATGTACATGGAGGCGGCCATCGCTCAGCAAATGGCGGTAGAGCAGATCAGCGGCGACAAGAGCCCGGTCGATGTGCTCTCTGCGCGTGAGTTCGAGGTCTTCCTGGCGCTGGCCAAAGGCCAGAGTGTCAACGACATCGCGGCGGTACTGCATCTGTCGCCACGCACGGTGGGCACCCACCTCTACAACATCAAGCAGAAGCTTGGCGCCTCAAACCAGGCTGAGCTCGCCATCATGGCGGTGCGGGCCGGGCTGCTGGAACCCTGACCGGGCCGTCCGCTAACGCGGGATCGCCGCCTGCGTCATCCGGGCCTGGATGATGCCGGTCCGGCGCGCAAGCCCCGGCGTCTCGCGCAATCGGTCGTAAAGCCGCGGATTGGGAACCATCGCGGCCAGCCGCGCCGCCTGCGCCGGGCCTAGCGAACTTGCGGGCATCCGGTAGTAGTGGCGTGCCGCCGCCTCGGCGCCGAATACGCCGTCACCCCACTCGATGACATTGCAATAGAGCTCGAGGATGCGCCGCTTGGGCAGAAGCGCCTCCAGCATCACCGTAATGACCGCCTCCTCGACTTTGCGCAGGATGCTGCGCTCGCCGGAAAGGAACAGGTTCTTGGCCAGCTGCTGGCTGATGGTCGAGCCACCCGCCACGATCCGCCCGCGGCGCAGGTTCTTCTGCATCGCCTTCTCGATGCCGTCCCAGTCAAAGCCGTCATGACTCAGGAACTTGGCGTCCTCGGAGGCCACCAGGGCGCGCTTGAGGCTAGGGGAGATGCGTTCGTAGTCGACCCACCGATACTCGATACGCACCACTCGCCCATCCTCGCGCATCTCGTCCTGGCGCAGTTCCATGAATGCCGTCTCACCGGGCGGCACCCAACGCCACCAGAGGAGACAGGCCGCCACCCAAGCATGCCAGGCGACCACCAGCAATGCGGCGATCGCACCCAGCCGCCATAGCAGACGCCCCGGACGGAGTGCCGCCAAGACTCAGCCGCCCCGCAGTTCAGCAATAACCGGGGCGGTGTCTGGCCGGACGCCGCGCCACAGCTGGAACTGCTCGGCAGCCTGCTCAACCAGCATGCCAAGCCCGTCGTGCACGCGCGTGCCGAAACCGCGCGCCAAGGCCATGAAGGAGGTCTCGACGCCGTAGACCATGTCGTAGGCGAGAGCATCAACCGCAAAGCATTCTGGCTCGATCGGGATCTCGCCACCGCTGAGGCCGGCGCTGGTGGCGTTGATGATGATGTCCCAAGCGCCCTCGATCTCGTCGAAGCCGCCGCCGTCAAGGGGCCCCGCCAAGGCGAAGTGGGTAGCGAGGGAGGCCGAACGGTCGCCGTTTCGGTTGGCGACGAACAAGGCGGCCGGCGATTCGGCCAGCAGCGGGCCGATCACACCGCGCGCAGCGCCGCCTGCGCCAAGCAGCAGGATGCGGCGCCCGGTCAGACCGACACCAAGGTTGAGGGTGAGGTCGCGGATCAGACCGATGCCGTCGGTGTTGTCGGCCAACAGGCCACCGTCCGGTTGCACCGCAAGCACATTCGCGGCACCCGCAAGGCGCGCCCGCGCCGTGGCATCGGCCGCCATTGCCAGCGCCTCGGATTTGAACGGCACGGTTACCGAGAGGCCGCTGCCGCCAGCGGCGAAATACCCACTGGCCACCTCCCTGAACCCGTCGATCGGTGCCTCGATGCGGGTGTACTCGAGCGCCTCCCCGGTCTGGCGGGCAAACGCAGTGTGAATCTGCGGCGAGCGGCTGTGCGCTACCGGATTGCCGATGACAGCGTAGCGGTGGGTCATGCGTCGGCGTGATAGCGGACGATCCGCTCAACCTCTTCAGCCGACCCGAGCACCACCGGCACCCGCTGATGCAGGCCGGTCGGCTCGATATCCAGTAATGGAAGAGCACCGTCGGTGGCTAGACCGCCAGCCTCGCGAATCAGCAGCGCCATCGGATTAGCCTCGTACATCAGGCGCAGGCGGCCGGCTTTGCGCGGCAGCTTGTTGTCGCGCGGATAAAGGAACACCCCGCCACGGCTGAGCACACGATGCACATCGCCCACCATCGAGCCATTCCAGCGCATATTGAAGTCGCGGCCACGCGGACCCTCGGCACCGGCTTGGCATTCGGCGACATAGCGTTGCACGGGCGGCTCCCAGAAACGCTGGTTCGACGCATTGATGGCGTACTCGGAGGTGGCGCGCGGCAGGGTGACACCGCGGCTGGTGAGCACATACTCCCCGTGATCGCGATTGAGTGTGTAGACGTCGACGCCTTGCCCGAAGGTCAGCACCAGCTGGGTGGCCGGACCATAGAGCGCATAGCCCGCAGCCACCTGGCAACGGCCGGGTTGCAAGAAGGCGGCATCGCTGGGTGCGCCGTCAGGGGCCGGCAGCACCGAGAAGATGGTGCCGATCGGCGCATTGATGTCGATGTTGGACGAGCCGTCGAGCGGGTCGAACAGGGCCAGATAACGCTCAGCGGCTTGCACACCAGCCACCGGCAAATGGTGATCCAATTCTTCTGAGGCGAGCGCAGCAAGATGACCGGTAGCGGAGAGACCCTCGATCATCATCTCGTTACTGACGATGTCGAGCTTCTTCTGCACCTCCCCCTGCACGTTCTCAAGGCCGGCACTGCCAAGAATGTCGACCAGGCCACCCTTGCCGACCACCGCCGCGATGCGCTGCGTGCTCGCGGCCAAGGCAGCGACCACTGTGGCAAGCCCGGGCCGGAGGCTGCCGGCAAGGGTCTCGCGGCTTAAACAGGCACTGAGAGTCTGCAAACCGGTGTGGGCGGACGGCATGGAAGGCTCGACGGATGGAGAAGGTCGGAAAATGAGATTCTGCCGTTTTGCGTCCGCTTGTGTGGCACCGACTGTGGCTTCGGCGCGGCTTACTGGGCCGTGGCGTCGTGCAAACGTTGGTCTCGGCTAAAGGTCCAGGTTCGAATGATCTCGAGAATGTCGGTGTCGCGCCGCAACGCATCGGGGAAGGGCGCGTAGGGCGCACCAAGGCGGACGATGCGTTCGGCCGCATCGTCCAAGGCCTTATGCCCTGACGAACGCTCCAACTCGATGCGCTCGATGCTGCCATCGCTACGCAGAGCCACCATCAGGCGCAAGGTGCCGCTCAGGTTCTTCTCGCGTGCTTCCTGTGGGTAGTTGAGATTGCCGATGGCCTCGACCTTGAGCCGCCAGTCCTCGACATAGCGTGCGTAGTTGACGCCTACGGCGGTGGCACCGAACACCTTGCGCGTCGGTCGCCGCTGGTAGGTCTCAGCGTCACGTGCGATCTCCGTCTCCAGACGCGCGATCTTGCTGCCCTGCGCGAGCAGTTCGGCGCGACTGAGGGCGCGCACCGGCGGCGGGTCGGTGCGTACCGGCGGCGCCTGCACTTCGCTGGACTCGACCGTCTGTCGCAGCTCCTCGACCTTTTGCTCGAGCGCATTGACGCTCCGCTGCGCGTCGGCCGCCTGTGAGCGCGGCAGGGCTTCGGGAGCGCGAGCGATGCGCGCATTGCTCGCGCGGGGCGCGACGTCGCCGCCACTCGAGTCGGCCTGCGCCACGCGGTAGGCCTTCTCCGGTCGGACCTCAGGCGAGGGCGGCGCGATGATGACGGTCAGGGCTCGCAGCGAATCCGGTTCCCGAGGCAAGCGCGGGAATTGCGTGCCCAGAACCACTGCGTGCGCCAGCAACGACAACAACACGCCCTTGATCAGCGCCGACCCACCCGGTGGCGCCGTTGAGGAGAGCGGGGCATGACGGTGCATGACCGCTGCTCAGGGGCCCGCCGGGGTGAGGCGACAGGACACGTCGAGCAGGTCGATGTCATCGACCGCCAAACGTAGCGCCGCACCGGGTTCACTCAGAGGCAAGCCGCGGGCACGCATGACCAGGGGTAGACCGGACACACGCACCAGATCATCGCGGATAAGCACGGCATCCAACTCGCGCAGCCCCTCTTGCTGCAGATACCGCAAACACCAGTAACGCTCCATGTGCCGTTGGAACTCGGCGTAGGCGTCATACGCCAACTCAAAGTCGCGCACGGCTGCGAACAGCGCGTCGTCGCGCGCAGCGTACGGCGGATCCTCTCCACGGGCCATGGCGATGATCTGCCGCTGGTTGATGAGGTCGGCGTAGCGCCGAATCGGGGAGCTCGACCAGGCGTAGTGGCTGACACCCAGACCTTGATGCGGGGCCGCCTGAGTGCTCATGCGCGTCTTGCCGAACTGTTGGCACCGATAAAGCCCGGCCAGGCC
Source organism: Betaproteobacteria bacterium (assembly GCA_009923755.1). GTDB lineage: Bacteria > Pseudomonadota > Gammaproteobacteria > Burkholderiales > UBA3065 > UBA3065. The sequence continues at coordinate 8,791 of RFSW01000023.1, forward strand.
GGCTTCATCGAGCAGACGCCCCCATGCACTGTTAACCAAGATCATCAGCTCGGAGACCACCAGATCGATAGGCGAGCCCCGCTTGCGTGGCGCGATACGCACCCGCTCCGAATCCGGTCGGCCGTCACCGGGCTCGATAAAAAAGCTGTAATCGACCTTGTCAGGCTGCGTGTCGGCATTGCGCCCGCGCGCACCCTCCAGCTGTCGGGCAAGCCGATAAAGGATGGCCAACTCATCTCGCCACTCGAAGTCGGGCAGACCGGCCGCCACACTCTCGGCGTTGAACAAAGGATCGAGCGTGTCGTGTCGCAGATTGGCGACAACATCTACCGACTCGACGCAGGTCTCGAGGCGCTCAATGGTCAAGGTGTGTGGATCGCACCAGAGGTAGAGCGAGACCACCGGTACCCGCCGTCCAGCACCCAGCGTGAAGGCATCGACCCAGGGCGGCGGCAGCATGGTGATCTTGTCGCCAGGCAGGTAAACGGTCGACATGCGCCCCCGCGCGATGTCGTCGATGGCCGAGCCGCGCGGCATCCCCAAGGCCGGTGCCGCAATGTGGATGCCGACCCGCAATCGACCCTCGAGGTGGTGCACCGAGAACGCATCGTCAATCTCGGTAGTGCTCGCATCATCGATGCTAAAGGCACGCGCGTCGCTTGCGGCAAGATCGACCGCCGGCGGCAAGCCCACCTCGGCGAAACCGGCACCCGCCGGAAAATGCTCGGCGAGGAAGCCCTCAAAGTGGAAACGGGCAGTCGACGGCACCGCACCGCAGGCCGCCAACAGACGCACAGGCGAGACCCCTCGCTGACTTGCGGCGGCGTCAACCGCCTTCCACTGCAAAGTTGAACGGTCGGGCCGGTGGAGCAGCATGGGCAGATCGGGCCGCAAATCATCGGGCAGCTCGCCGGCGACCAGCTGCGCCTGCCACGCGGCCATCTGCGCGGCTTGCGCCTCGCGCCGCGCCTGCCCGGCCAAGGCGGCCTGAAGCGCATCGGCCGGCGCCGCCTTGTAACGGCCACGCCCCTTGCGATAGAAGTACATGGGAGCGCTGTGCAGGCGCAGCGCGATCGCAGCGCGCTGATGGGGGAGAGCGCCCGCGCCAAAGTACTCGGCGGCCAACTCGTCAAAGCCGAACTCGGCCTCGCCGCTCGCCTCCCAAAGAAAGTCCAGCGGGATGCCCTCTGCTTCGCCGTTGGCGCCCAACAGCAAATCAGCGGCACTTGGTGCAGCAAAACGCATCAGGACATGGGTGGCCTTGATCTTGGTGCGCTTGCCATGCGGCGTCTCGATCTGCAGCGACGTGTTCTGGTCGGCAAGCACGGTCGCCGCCTTCAGCGCACCGTCTTCCTCATAAAGCACGTTCATTGGGGGCTCCGCGATAGAGCTGCGATTATACCGGCGGCAGAGCTACCGCCCGCGGTGTGGCGCCGGGGCCGAGGGGGGCTTAAACCCCGCGAGCTGTTCCACGTGGAACAACACCGACCAATGTGCGCGCCCTGCGCGACGACGTGGCCGGCATATACTTCGCCCTCCTATTTGTATCGTTAAAGACATGTCGCAATACGTCTACTCGCTCATCCGCGTCGGCAAGGTCGTGCCGCCCAAGCGGCAAATCCTCAAGGACATCTCGCTTTCTTTCTTCCCCGGAGCCAAGATCGGCCTACTCGGTCTCAACGGCTCGGGCAAATCGACTCTGATCCGCATCATGGCGCAGGTCGAGAAGGACTTCGACGGTGAAGCCATCCCCATGCCCAACCTGCGCATCGGCTACCTGCCGCAGGAGCCCGAACTCGACGCAGCCAAGACGGTGCGCGAAGAGGTGGAATCCGGCCTCGGCGAGGTGATGGAGGCCAAGAAGCGCCTGGAGGAGATCTACGCCGCCTACGCCGAACCCGACGCCGACTTCGACAAGCTCGCCGAAGAGCAGGCCAAGTACGAGGCGATCATCGCAGCCAGTGGCCAGGACACCGAGACGCAACTGGAGGTCGCTGCCGACGCACTGCGCCTGCCAGCGTGGGATGCCACAGTGGGGCATTTATCGGGTGGCGAGAAACGTCGTGTGGCGCTCTGCAAGCTGCTGCTCTCCAAGCCCGACATGCTGCTTCTCGATGAGCCGACCAACCACTTGGGTCGAATGGCTCGAGCAGTTTCTGGTGCGCTTCCCGGGCACGGTGGTGGCCGTGACCCACGACCGCTATTTCCTCGACAATGCCGCCGAGTGGATCCTTGAGCTCGATCGGGGTCACGGGATCCCGTGGAAAGGCAACTACTCAAGCTGGCTTGAGCAGAAAGAGAACCGCCTCAAGCAGGAAGAAGCCTCCGAATCGGCCCGGCAAAAGACCATTGCCAAAGAACTTGAATGGGTGCGCCAGAACCCCAAGGGGCGCCAAGCCAAATCCAAGGCGCGTATCGCCCGCTTTGAGGAGCTGAACTCCCACGAGTACCAAAAACGCAATGAGACCAATGAGATCTTCATCCCGGTCGCCGACCGCCTCGGCGACAAAGTGATCGAATTCAGTGGTGTCACCAAGGCTTTCGGCGACCGCCTGCTGATCGATGGTCTGAGCTTCTCGGTGCCCCCGGGAGCGATCGTCGGCATCATCGGCCCCAACGGCGCGGGCAAATCGACCCTGTTTCGCATGATCACCGGTCAGGAGGCGCCCGACAGCGGCTCGGTTACTGTCGGGCCGACAGTCAAAATGGCTTACGTCGACCAGAGCCGCGACGAACTCGAAGCCAAAAAAACGGTGTTCGACCTACTGGCACAGGGTCGTGACATGCTGCAGATTGGCAGATTCGAGATGCCGTCACGTGCCTACATCGGCCGCTTCAACTTCAAGGGCGCCGACCAGCAAAAGCCGGTGGGCACGCTCTCCGGCGGCGAACGCGGGCGCCTACACCTAGCCAAAACGCTGATGGCTGGCGGCAACATGCTGCTACTCGACGAACCCTCCAACGACCTCGACGTCGAGACCTTGCGAGCGCTCGAAGACGCATTACTCGAGTTTGCCGGCAGCGTGATGGTGATCAGTCACGACCGCTGGTTTCTCGACCGCATCGCCACCCATATTCTCGCGGCAGAGGGCGACAGCCAGTGGACCTTCTTTGCCGGCAATTATCAGGAGTACGAAGCCGACAAGGTGCGCCGGCTTGGCGAGGATGGCGCCAAACCGCGGCGCATCCGCTACAAGCCGATCACCCGCTGACCCGCTGCGGCTCGAGCCATGAACCAGCCCCTACCTGTGCTTGGCGACCTACGGCTACCCGAGGTCCCCTCTCACTCCGGCCAGCCGGCAAAGCCGATCGACGCGCTGATGGCGCACCTCGGCGACGCCGGCTTCTGTTTCATGCCGGGCGCCGAACTGCGCGCCCATCTAGCAAGCCAACGCGCCGATTGGGACGCTGACTGGCAGCGCTTCGCGGCGAGTTGGGCCGACCTCGCACTCGACCGCTACATGGCCGATGGTGGCCGCTACCGGCGGCGCCGCTACGCCACGCTGAGCGCCTCCCCGCAAGGTCGCATCCTCATCGAACCCCACCAGCCGCACTACCAGAGCCTCGATTACAACCGCCTGAATGGTGGCGTGGCGCGCTACTTTGAACCGATCCTCGACGGCGTTATCGCCGGCTCGACGATGCAAGCGGTGATCACCATCGGCCAGACGGTGTTTGCCCATCTTCACCCGGGGCACCACTCGCACATCGAAGTCCACCAGTTCCGCATCGAGGCACGCTTGGACGCTGCAGGACGGCCGACACCTGAGGGCATCCATCGCGATGGCGTCGATTTTGTTCTGGTGATGATGATTCGCCGAGAGAACGTGGAAAGCGGCACGACCGAGACCTACGATCTGCAGGGGCAGCGACTGGCCGCCTTCACCCTCACCGACCCAGGCGACACCGCCTTCGTCGATGATCAACGGGCGATGCATGGTGTGACCCCGATCGTGCCGCGCGACCCAGCGAAACCGGCCTGGCGCGACGTATTGGTTGTCACTTACCGGCGCAAAGCCGCACTCAACTGACGCTGTTGTCGCTCTGCCCGGCATCGCCGTGCGGCGGGTCGGCGTCGGGCACACGCGTGTCGTCCCGCCTGCCGGGTTCTCCAAAGATGGCGGCATAGGCCGCATAAAGGGTGCCGATCATCAGCGGCACCCACACCACCAAGCCGAGCATGGCCGGCAAACTGGCCAGCAGGAGCAGCAGAAAGACCGCGACGCCGTTGGCTAAGCAAGCGCGCCAATGAAAGATGCAGGCCGCCAGGCTGTAGCGCATGGCCGGCCAGACGCGCATCCCACGAAACACGATCAATGCGGGCGAGAACCACATGAGCATGGTCGCCGGCACCGAAAGCGCGAGCACCAGCAGCAACATCGGTAGTGCATCGGCATCAGGACCCGGTGTTGCGGGTAGGCCTTTACCCGGTGCGAGCCCCTGCATCACCTCCGGACTCGCCGTAGCCAACAAGAACAACAGCCCGACCTGAATGCCGGTGTAGACGAGGCCGAGGGCGAGCAACCCCGCTGCGGAAGCGCGTAAGGCGGCGGTCACCGCTGACAAGTCGGGCGCAGCTTCGGGCGTTGCGAGTCGGTGACACACCAACATCAACGCGCCAAGAATTGACGGCGACAGCGTATACAGCATGAGATTGCCCATCGTCGGCAGCATCGAAGCTAGTAACGCCACAGCAAACAGCAGACTGGTCAGCGACAGCCAGAGCAGCGGCCGCCGCCAGATCAAGCGAAAACCGGCCGCGACCCAACGCAGACCTTCAACAAACCCGAACGGTGAAGAGCGACTCAAGGCAAGGCCAACGCCGGCCCGCCGCGGTGCGCGAGCAGCAGTCGTTCAAAATGACCCGGGTCTTTGGCGTGCGTCATCTCGCCCGCGCGGGGCAAATGAAAATCGCACAGCCGCGACAACCAGAAACGCAACGCACCCGCGCGGAGCATCACCGGCCAAACCTCTCGTTCAACCGAGGTAAAGGGCCGCACCGCGCTGTATGCCTGCAAAAAAGCTGCCGAGCGCGGGACATTCACCCCAGCATCGAGGTCGAGACACCAATCGTTCAAGGTCACCGCAACATCAAACAGCCAGACGTCGGTGCAAGCGAAATAGAAGTCGATCAGACCGCCGACGTGCTCGCCCTCGAACAATACGTTGTCGCGGAACAGGTCGGCATGTACCAGGCCGCGCGGCAGGTCGGCCATGCGCACCGCGTCCTGATAGGCAAGCTCGCTGCGCAGCAGTTCGCGTTGCGTATGCTCGAGGAACGGGTCGACCAGGCCTGCTGCCTCATGCCACCAGCGGGGTCCGCGCGGATTGTCCATGCGCATGGCAAAGTCGGCGCCGGCCAAGTGCATACGAGCGAGCGCCTCGCCGACCGCCGAGCAGTGCGCCGCCGATGGCGCCTCCACCCAAGCACCCTGCAGCCGCGTGACGATGCAAGCGGGACGACCGTTGACGTTGGTCAGCACACCGCCCTCTCGGTCGGCCACCGGCGCCGGGCAACTTACGCCGCGTGCCGCCAAATGACCCATCAGGCCGAGATAGAAGGGCAGCTCGGAGGCCGTGAGCTTCTCGAACAGTGTGAGCACGAAGCGCCCTGTGCTGGTGTCGAGAAAGAAATTGGTGTTCTCAATACCGGCGGCGATGCCCTGCAGATCCACAAACTCGCCGATGGCATAGCGCGCCAACAAGGCTTCGGCATCCGCAAGACTGACCGGGGTAAACACCGACATGGCTCAGCGCACCCCGCCTGGAACCCGCCCGGGAGACTCCTCGCACCCGGTCACGACCACACGCGTCATGTCCCTAGAACTTGTAGATGCGCCACTGCGCCGGAGCCGTCATCGGCAAGGGGCCGTCGTGCCGCATGAAACGGCCGTCACCCGTATTGTCGATAAGGAAGTAGGGCGGGCCTTGACGCGGAGTGACCTTGATCATGTAGACGCGGCCCTCGCGGCTGTACTCCTCCACCGTGGTGTCGCCCTCGGTGCGGATGCGGATCTCCGGTTCATCGACGCCCTGCGGCGAGATCAAAGGCACCGCACCATCGTCTTCGGGCACCTCGATCAAGCCGGGCGGCTGCGGCGCCGCCGGCTGACGCGCGCCACCTGCTACAGCCACACTGATCAACAGGCCGTAGAGAGTGAGGGTGAGGAGGGAACGGATCGGACTCATGCGCAAGAGGTTCCAGCGACCATTGGATAGTAGCACGCAGCCTGCTGCGGCCCGCCGCGCGCCGGCCTAGAATCAAGGCCCCGGCACGTCCGGTCAAAAGGACACCCGCTCGATGGATCTGACAGCACTCCGCCGCGATTACCGCCACGCCCGCCTCGACGAGACCGACATCCACCCGGACCCGGTCGAACAGTTCCGCGGCTGGCTCGGGGAGGCGCTCAAGGCCGAGCTCGACGAGCCCTATGCCATGACGCTGGCCACCGTGGATGCCGCCGGGCAGCCCTCTGCACGCATCGTCCTGTTGCGCGGCGTCGATGCCCACGGATTCGCCTTCTTTACCAACTACGACAGCCGCAAGGGCAACGAACTCGCGGTGCAGGACCGCGCTGCACTGCTGTTCTATTGGGCGCCGCTCGAGCGCCAGGTCCGCGTCGAAGGGCGGGTGACGCCGGTCAGCCCGGCCGAATCCGACGACTACTTCGCGCGACGGCCGCGCGGCAGCTGCATCGGGGCGTGGGCAAGCCCGCAGAGTGCGGTGATCCCCGATCGCGGCTGGTTGGAGAAGCGCGTCGATGACTACAACCGTGAACACGGCGAGACGGTGCCAAGGCCGCCCAACTGGGGCGGCTACCGGTTGCAACCGGAGCGGTTCGAATTCTGGCAGGGTCGCGAGAGCCGGCTGCATGATCGGCTGGTGTACCGCCAACAAGGCACAGCTTGGACCCTCGAGCGGCTGGCGCCCTGAGCGGCTGTTGTGGCCACCGCCTGACAGCCCTCGGGCCGCGGCTAGATCACACCCACTGCTGGTGCCGCGCCACGCCGAATAGCGCCCAAGCCGCGAGCAGCAGCCCGGCGACCCGTCGCATGGCCGGGTGTCTCCAGACGCTCCAGCGTGCCGTCGAACCGATCAGCCAGACGTTAGGCAATGTGCCGAGACCGAACACTGCGAGGGTGAGTGCGCCTTGCGCCCCGGAACCGCTCGCGAGTGCGGTGACCACCAGGCTGTAGACCAGTCCGCACGGCAACCACCCCCAGATGGCGCCGGCCAGCAGGGCCTTGCCAGTGGTGTCGGTGGGCAACAGCCGTGGCAGATATCCGGACAGCGACCGCCAGATACCCCCGCCCAAGGCCTCGACATGTCGCAAGCCCCGCCACAGGCCCGCCAGATACAAGCCGACCGCCAGCAACATGCCTTGCGCCAGCCACCACAACGCCTGCTGCACCGGCAGGATGCGATCAGCGAACAGCGCGACCTCGCCCACGGTACCGGCGATGCCGCCGATCACGGCGTAACTGCCGATGCGCCCCAAGTGATGGCACAGCGCAAGTCGCCAGCCCTTGCCACCCCGCGCCACCAGCATCCCGGCGATACCACCGCACATGCCGGCGCAGTGGCCACCACCGAGCAGGCCGGCGAGCAGCGCCGCGGCCAACCCGGCGTCAGCGGCCATCGTGCGCCAGGCGGGTGCGCGGCCACAGCCACGCCAGCAGCAGCAAGGTCGGCACCACCGACACCGTGCTCACTACAAAGAAACCGGCATAGCCCCAGGCCTCGGCCATCCAGCCGGAAGCACCGCCCACCAGCTTGCCCGGCAGGTTGGCCAGCGAACTCAGAAGGGCGTATTGCGTGGCGGTGTAGTTGCGGTCGGCCAGTGACGACATGAACGCCACCAGAACCGTGCCGGCAAAGCCCTGTGCCAGGTTGTCTCCGCAGATAGTCAACACGAACACCCAGAGTTCACCGGGATGCTGCGTCATTAACACGAACAGCAAATTAGACACGCTCACTGCCACCGCGGCGACGATCAACGGTCCGCGCAGGCCGAAGCCCGCCACCGCCGCGCCGCCAAGGAAGGTCCCCAGGATGCCCACCCACACGCCGATGAGCTTGGAGACAGTAGCGATCTGGCTCTTGTCGAAGCCGCTGTCGACGTAGAACGGACCGGCGACCACACCGAGCATCTGGTCGGGCATCTTGAACAAGCCGACGAAGGCCAGCAACGCAAGCGCCAGCAACATGCCGTTGCGCCCGAAGAACTCACGGAACGGCCCGACGAAAGCCTCAGCGAAGCTCGGACGCGCCACTGGCGCCAGATCCGGCTCGCGCGCCAGTAGGGCGGCGCCCAAAGGTAGCAACATCAAGCCCGCCATCAGGGCATAGGCCGCCTGCCAGCCGGCAAGGTCAGCGAGGTATAGCGCCCCGGCCCCGGAGGCGATCAGCGCCAGCCGATAGCCCAAGGTGTAGGTAGCCGCCAGCGCCGCCTGTGCCTCGACCGGCGCGACCTCGATGCGGTAGGCATCGACCACCGTGTCCTGCGTTGCGCCGGCAAAGGCCACCAAACCCACCAGCGCGACGAACACGCCGATGGACGCCTGCGGACCGGTTGCCGCCATCGCCAACAGCGCCGCCGCGAGCAGCGCCTGACTCAGCACCAGCCAGCCACGCCGGCGTCCGAGGCGACCCAGTACCGGCACCCTCAGGCGATCGAGCAGCGGCGCCCAGACGAACTTGAAGACGTAGAACAGCGTGGCGTAACTGATCAGGCCGATGGCGCCGAGATCGTACTGCGCCTCGCGCAGCCAGATCGACAGCGTGTAGCCGACCAGCAGAAAGGGCAGGCCGGAACCGAAACCGAGAAAGAACAAGGTCGCCGCCGAGGGCGTGGCGAAGGCGGCCGTGATGCCGCGCCACGCTGCGCCCAGGCGTTTCAAACCCCCGCCCTCAAGCGAGCCCGCCGTCATAGTCGATCACCAGCGGCGCGTGGTCAGAGAACTTGCGGTCCTTGTAGACCGCGCCGACCCGGGCTGTCGCGGCCACCCCCGGCGTGGCGATCTGGTAGTCGATACGCCAGCCCACATTCTTGGCGTAAGCCTGTCCGCGATTGCTCCACCAGGTATAGGCGGTGTCGCCGGCGTCCGGATACAAGTGGCGGTAGACATCGACCCAGCCGAGTTCGTCGAATACCCCGCTCAACCAGCCCCGCTCTTCCGGCAAAAACCCCGAGTTCTTCTGGTTGCCCTTCCAGTTCTTAAGGTCGATCTCCCGGTGAGCGATGTTCCAGTCGCCGCAGAGAATGACCTCGCGGCCGCTACGCGCCAAGGTCTCAAGCATGGGCCAGAAGCGCTCCATGAAAGAGAACTTGGCCAGCTGACGCTCGGGCGAACTTGAGCCAGATGGTAAGTAAATGCTCACTACCGACAAATTACCAAAGTCAGCCTGGAGGTAACGTCCCTCGGCGTCGATGTCGGCGATGCCGAGGCCACTCACCACGCGATCCGGGCCGCGCCGGCTGTAGATGCCGACGCCGCTGTAGCCGCGCTTTTCGGCCGCATGGAACACCGACTGGTAGCCGGTTGGCCGCCGCAGGTCGTCTCCGATGTCCGTCTCCTGCGCCTTGATCTCCTGAACGCAGCACACGTCGGCGCCGGAGGCGATGAGCCACTCGAAGAAGCCCTTGTCGCGCGCCGAACGGATGCCGTTGAGATTGGCTGAGACGATGCGCATCGTGGACGGGCTTTGCGAGGGGTGGCTTTGTGATAGTTTGCCGACGGTCAGAAACCTGTGCAGCCCATGAATCATACCGCCGCGGCCTTCATCGACGACGCGATCGCCGCGGGTGCGATCCTGTTCGGCGAATTCACCACCAAAGCCGGTCGCCAATCGCCCTACTTCTTCAATGCCGGTCGTTTCTGCACCGGCGCCGGTCTGGCACGGCTGGGGCAGCACTATGCGGAGGCGCTGTTGTCCTCTGGTGTCGCCTTCGACGGCCTGTTCGGGCCGGCCTACAAGGGCATTCCGCTGGCTGCCAGCATCGGTATCGCGCTCGCCGCCAAGGGGCGCGATGTGCCTTACAGCTTCAACCGCAAGGAAGCCAAAGATCACGGCGAGGGCGGCAGCGTGGTCGGCGCCGCGCTCAAGGGCCGTCTGGTGATCGTTGATGACGTCATCTCGGCCGGCACCTCGGTGCGTGAATCGACCGCCATCCTCGAGGCAGCCGGGGCGCAAGTGGCCGCGGTGCTGATTGCGCTCGACCGCATGGAACAGGGTCCCAGCGGCATGTCCGCGGTCGATGAGGTGCGCGAGACCCTGGGCGTACCGGTGATTGCAGTAGCCACGCTCGACGACCTCATCACAAGACTGGAGCAGGACCCGGCGCGCGCCCAAGAACTCGACGCCATCCGCGCCTACCGCGAGGCCTACGGCGTCCGCCGCTGACATGTCGACCCTGCTCAGCGCCGGCTGCTACACGCTGTTCACCAAGGAATTGCTGCGCTTCTGGAAGGTCGCCTTTCAGACCCTGGCCGCGCCGGTGCTCACTGCGGTGCTTTACCTGTTGATCTTCGGTCATGTGCTGGAGAACCGCCTGCCGCAGACGCATGGCGTCGGCTACGCGGCCTTCCTCATCCCCGGACTGGCGATGATGAGCATCCTGCAGAACGCCTTCGCCAACAGCTCCTCGAGCCTGATCCAGAGCAAGGTCACCGGTAATCTCGTGTTCGTGCTGCTCTCGCCCCTGACCGCCACGGAATTGTTCGTCGCCTACACCGCCGCATCAGTGATCCGTGGCCTGGCGGTGGGTGTGATGGTGCTGCTGGTGGGGCTGCTGTTCGCCGGCGTGCCGCTGGCACACCCGCTGTGGGCACTCACCTTCGCTGTGCTGGGCGCGGCGCTGCTGGGCGTGTTCGGCATCATCGCCGGCCTTGTCGCCGACAAGTTCGACGAGCTCGCCGCGTTCCAGAACTTCGTTGTGATGCCGCTCACCTTCCTCGCCGGCGTGTTCTACTCGGTGGACGACCTGCCACCGATGTGGCGCGCACTGTCACACTTCAACCCGTTCTTCTACCTGGTCGATGGCTTCCGCTTCGGCTTTCTGGGTGGCTCGGACATCGACCCTTGGCTGAGCCTGGGGGCGGTGGCCGCAGCGCTAATCGTACTCTCGGCCTACACCCTGCATTTCCTTGCCAGCGGCCGCAAACTGCGACAGTAGGCGCACACTTCTCGACCGGACCCGACCATGCCCACACCCGACCAGATCCGCCAGTACATCGCCGACGGCCTCGACTGCCAGCATCTTCATGTCACCGGCGATGGCACCCACTTTGAGGCCTTGGTGGTGAGTTCGGCGTTCGAAGGCAAGCGCACCCTTGAGCGTCAGCGCATGGTCTACGCCGCGCTCGGCGACCGCATGCGCGAGGAGATCCACGCGCTCTCGATGCAGACCCGCACCCCGGCCGAATACGGCGGCTGAGCGGCCATGGAACGTCTGGTCATCGAGGGTGGCCGGCCCTTGCACGGCGAGCTGACCATATCCGGCGCCAAGAACGCTGCGTTGCCCATCCTCTGCGCGTCGCTACTCACCGCCGAGCCCTTCCGGTTGAGCAACGTGCCGCACCTGCGTGATGTCACCACCACGCTGCAGTTGCTCGCCCGCATGGGCGTCGAGGTGGTGGTCGAGGACGGCGACTGCATCACCCTCCACGCTGCCCGCATCGCCGACGCCAACGCGCCGTATGACCTGGTCAAGACCATGCGTGCGTCGATCCTGGTGCTCGGCCCGCTGGTGGCGCGTTGCGGCGAGGCTCGCGTATCGCTGCCTGGCGGCTGCGCCATCGGACTGCGGCCGGTCGATCAGCACATCAAGGGGCTGGAGGCGATGGGCGCCTCCATCACCATCGAGCAGGGTGACCTGGTGGCGCGCGCGCCGAGGCTGCGCGGGGCGCGTGTGGTGATGGATATGGTCACCGTCACCGGCACCGAGAACCTGCTGATGGCCGCCACCCTGGCCGAAGGCACCACCATCCTCGAGAACGCCGCGCGCGAACCGGAGGTGGTGGACCTCGCCAACTGCCTGATCGCCATGGGCGCCCGCATCCGTGGCGCCGGCACCGATACCATCACGGTAGAGGGCGTCGAACGGCTGGGCGCTGGCGAGCACCGCATCATGGCCGACCGCATCGAGACCGGCACCTACTTGGCTGCCGTGGCGGCCACCGGCGGCGACGTGACGCTGCGCGACAGCTGCCCGGAGGCGCTCGAAGCCGTCATCGGCAAGCTGCGCGACGCAGGCGCAGCCATCGACACCAGCGGCAGCGACATCGCCATCCGCATGCAGGGCCGGCCGCGCGCTGTGTCGGCGCGTACCCTGCCGCATCCGGCCTTCCCCACCGACATGCAAGCGCAACTTATGGCGCTCGACTGCATCGCCGAGGGCACCGCGACCATCACCGAGACCATCTTCGAGAACCGGCTGATGCACGTTCAGGAGTTGCGACGCTTGGGCGCGCAGATCGAGGTGCGCGGCAACACCGCCATCGTCACCGGCGTACCGAGACTGACCGGCGCCACGGTGATGGCCACCGACCTGCGGGCCTCGGCGAGCCTGGTCATCGCCGGTCTGGTCGCGGATGGCGAGACGCGCATCGATCGCATCTACCACCTCGACCGCGGCTATGAACGTATCGAGGAGAAGCTCTCCCGGCTCGGCGCGCGGATCGTACGGACCCGGGCGAGCACTTAGCGCGCACTGTTTTTGTGCTAGCGTGGGGCAGATATTGCGAGACACGTTCGCGAGACGGTTCGGAGTCCGGCCCGACGACAGATGACAGAATCGCCGCAGACGCTCGGCCTGTCAGGCAGCGACCTGGCAGCCCGGCGCGAACAGATGCAAATGTCGCTGGCGCAGGTCGCTGGCGCACTTCTGCTGTCACAGCGGCACGTCGAGGCGCTTGAGGCCGACGAACCGGCGGCGTTCTACAACCGCAACTTCTACGATCAGGCTCGACGCCGTTATGCGGTGTTGCTCGGACTGGCTAACGCTAAAGCGCCGAGCGCGATCGAGCCGGCACCAGCCGATGAATCCCCAGCGCCGGTTCTGCTGCCTCGTCAAGCCGCTGATTCCTTGGGCACACGGCCCGCTGCCGCCCCAGCCAGGGGCCTGCCGACCAAAGCTCTGATCCTTGCTCTGCTGGCGTCAGCCGCCGGCATCTATGTCGTGTCGCAAGGAGACGCCGTGCTTGAGTCGATCCGCGGCGCGCTGCCGACGGCGCCGGTCGCCACTGCGCCCTTGGCGCCCGCGCGAGACGATGCGGTCTCCGAGTCCGCGCCCAGTACCGCCCAGCCATTGCCCGCGCCGCTCGATAAGCCCACCGGCAACGGGCCTGGGCCCGACTCATCGGCGCCGGACGCGCGCCAAGCCCCGAACCTTGTACCTCAGGCGACTGCCGCCGAGCCCGCTTTCCTATTCGAAGCACAACGCCTGTGCTGGGTGTTCGCGCGCCAAACCAGCGGCAAAGAGACCAAGGTCACGCTCAAAGCCGGGCAACGGCTGGCATTGCCAGAAGACCTTCGCTACCTCGCGGTCGGCGACCTGTCGGCGATACGAATCTTGGTTGACGGGGAACCACGCGATCTCGGCGCCTTCAGCAGTGATGGTCGCGTCGCACGTCTCGGGCCGGCCGAACTGCGCAGCTTGCGGACCGGGTCACCGCCAGCCTCGTCCAGCAACACAGCGGTGCGCTCAGACGTCGAGGTTGGCCACCCGTAGAGCGTTGTTCTCGATGAAGGCCCGGCGCGGCTCGACCTGGTCACCCATCAGCGTGGTGAAGATCTCGTCCGCGGCGATGGCATCCTCGATCTGCACCTTGAGCAGGCGACGCACGGTCGGGTCCATGGTGGTCTCCCACAACTGCTCCGGGTTCATCTCGCCCAAGCCCTTGTAGCGCTGCACATTCATGTTGCGCTTGACCTGTTCCATCAGCCAGTCGAGCGCTTGACGGAAGTCGCCCGCCGGCGCACTGGCCTCACCGCGACTGACCGCCGCGCCCACGCCCACCAAACCGGTCAGCGTGCGGGCAAGGTCGGCCAACAAAGCGTAGTCGCCGCTGCTGACGAAATCCGCATCGATCAAGGAGCGGCGCAAATTGCCGTGGACGCGTCGCTCGAGTCGGAGGACCCAACGCTCGGTAGTGGCATCGAAGGCAGGCTCCACACCGAGATCGCCACCAACCGCTTCGGCCAAAGCCTTGGCGCTCAGCGCCGCCGCCGATTCGTCGGACAAGTCCAAGGTCACCCCGCGCAGGATCGCCAGCAGGGCCTCGGTGTCGATGTAGTGGCACGTGCGCTCGATCACCGCCTCGGCGAGCAGATAGCGATTGGCAAGATCGGCCAGCGCGTCACCAGCAATTGCTGCGGCGCCCTCCGCCGGTATGAAGGCAGCATCTTTGAGCGAGAGCCGCAGCAGGTGCTGCTTGAGCTCATGCTCGTCCTTGAGATAGCGCTCATCCTTACCGGCTTTGAGCTTGTACAGCGGCGGCTGAGCGATATAGATGTGGCCGCGCTCGACCAACTCCGGCATCTGCCGATAAAAGAAGGTCAGCAGCAGCGTGCGGATGTGCGAGCCGTCCACGTCGGCGTCGGTCATCAGGATGATGCGGTGATAGCGCAGCTTGTCCGCGTCGTAATCGTCCTTGCCGATGCCGGTGCCCAGCGCCGTGATCAGCGTCGCTATCTCCTGCGACGAGACCAGCTTGTCAAAGCGAGCCTTCTCGACGTTCAGGATCTTGCCCTTGAGCGGCAGGATGGCCTGGAACTTGCGGTCACGCCCTTGCTTGGCCGAACCTCCGGCAGAGTCACCCTCGACCAGGTACAGCTCGCATAACGCCGGATCGCGTTCCTGGCAGTCGGCGAGCTTGCCCGGCAAGCCCATGCCATCCATCACCCCCTTGCGGCGGGTCATCTCGCGCGCCTTGCGGGCGGCTTCGCGGGCTCGCGCCGCCTCGACGATCTTTCCGGTGATGACCTTGGCGTCGGCGGGCCGCTCCTGCAGATACTCCGCGAGTTTGGCTGCCACCACTTCTTCCACTGCAGGCCGCGCCTCGGATGAGACCAACTTCATCTTGGTCTGGCTGGCGAACTTGGGGTCGGGCATCTTCACCGAAAGGACGCAGGCCAGGCCTTCGCGCATGTCATCGCCGGTGATATCGACCTTGGCCTTCTTGGCGATCTCGTGTTCTTCGATGTATTTGTTGATGACGCGCGTCATCGCTGCGCGCAGGCCGGTCAGGTGGGTGCCGCCATCGGCCTGTGGGATGTTGTTGGTAAAGCACAGTACCTGTTCGGCGTAACTGTCATTCCACTGCATGGCCACTTCGGCCGAGATGGTTGCGCCGGTCTCCAGCGTCAGTTCGCCTTGCGAGTGAAAGACGTTGGGGTGGAGCACCGTCTTGCTGCGGTTGATGTAATCGACAAACCCTTTGACGCCTCCGCTGAAGGCAAAGTCCTCTTCGCGCGCACTGCGCTGGTCGAGCAACTTGATGCGCACGCCGTTGTTGAGGAAAGACAGTTCGCGCAGCCGCTTGGCAAGGATCTCGTAATGAAACTCAACGGTCCCAAAGATGCTGGCGTCAGCCATGAAATGCACTTCGGTACCACTGCCACTTGAAGTGCCGACCACCTGCATCGGGCTCACCTCAACACCATCGACCTTTTCGATGATGCGGTTCACGGCATGACCACGGTGAAATTCCATGTGGTGTTTCTTGCCGTCGCGACGGATGGTGAGCTTGAGCCAATCGGAGAGCGCGTTGACGCAACTCACGCCGACGCCATGCAGACCGCCCGAGACCTTGTAGCTGTTCTGGTTGAACTTGCCGCCGGCGTGCAGCACGCACATGACGATCTCGGCCGCAGAGCGCTTCGGCTCGTGCTTGTCGTCCATCTTCACACCAACCGGGATACCACGGCCGTTGTCGATCACGCTGATGCTGTTGTCGGTGTGGATGGTGATGACAATGTTGTCGCAGTAACCGGCAAGCGCCTCGTCGATGGCGTTGTCGACCACTTCGAACACCATGTGATGCAGGCCGGTGCCATCCGATGTATCGCCGATGTACATGCCCGGCCGTTTGCGGACAGCCTCTAGCCCTTCCAGCTGTTGGATGCTGGACTCGTCGTAGGTGTTGCTCATATTTGGAATTCTTCCTGTCGTCAGAGCCGCATCGGCATCACGACGTAACGGTAGCCGGGGTTGTCCCGGTCGGTCAGCAAACAGCTGGAGTTCTGATCCTTGAGGTTGAGCGTCACCGTCTCGCTGGAGAGCGTTGAAAGCGCTTCAAGCAGATATTGCACATTGAAACCGATGTCGAGCGGTTCGCCTCGGTACTCGACTTCCAGTTCCTCGGCCGCCTCTTCCTGTTCGCTGTTGGTACAACTCACACCGAGGCGAGCCTCATCAAGCACCAGACGCACACTGCGGAACTTGTCGTTAGAGAGGATCTCTGCCCGTCGGAGGGCATCTAGCAG
>RFSW01000024.1 GCA_009923755.1 Betaproteobacteria bacterium
CCATCGACGCCATCAACCATCAGGACTTCGCGGTGGTGCGCTCGATGGTCTTCCTGGGTTCGGTGCTGTACATCATCGGTCTGGTGCTCACCGACATCTCCTACACCTGGGCCGACCCCCGGGTCCGGTTGGAGTGACGCCCGTGCTGCCCTTCAAGCCTGCCCTGCTATGGACCGATCTGCTGTTGTTCGGCCTGGTGCTCGCCCTTTTGCTGGTGGTCTGGTACATCCGCCGCCATGAACACCTGGCCGCGCCGTGGCGCAAGGTCGCCATGTCGCGTGCCGGCATGGTCTCGGCCACCTTGCTGGCGGTGTTCGCCACGATTGGATTGCTGGATTCGCTGCACTACCGGCCGGCGTTACCCGACGAGGCTGCGGCCGCTGTCCCGGCCGGCAAGACGGCACCGGGCAAAGCCGCTGCCGGCGAAACCCGCTACGCCGTCGAGCTGCGCAGCGTGCTCGACCTGCTGCTTGACCCGCTGCCCAGTCAGGTCGAGACCACCTATTCGGCACCGTTGGCCACCCGCGCCTTCAACAAGACGGCGATCGAGGGCGACGAGGGCACGGTGCGCGACTACCCGCGCCTCAAGTACGGTGGCGCCCACTTGGTCGACGACAGCAGCTATGGCGGCGACATCGCTACGCGCGCCGCAGGAGGCGCGCTTAAGGGTCTCGGCCTGGGCTTCGCTGTGCTGGCGGTGCTGGCGCTACTGTTATCGCCGCGTCGGGCCGTGGATCGGCTCACCGGCTGGCTCGCCGGCAACGGCGAGGATGCCGTGCATTGCGCCGCTTGGACGTTGCTGGTGGTGGCCGCACTGGGCGGCGCGCTGGCGGGTCTGGCGGGCGCTTACCACGTGTTCGGAACCGACAAGGTCGGTCAGGACGTGCTCTACCAGATTCTCAAGAGCATCCGCACGGCCTTGGTCATCGGCACGCTGACTACGCTCGTCACCCTGCCGATCGGCGTCGTGCTGGGCATCGCCGCGGGGTATTTTCGGGGCTGGATCGACGACCTCATCCAGTACCTCTACACCACGCTCAACTCGATCCCCGGCGTGCTGCTGAGCTCATGACCCAGGTCTACATGGACACGCACCCCGAATCCTTCGAGACGGTGACGGCGCGCGCTGACTTCCGCCTGCTATTCCTCTGCCTGATTCTCGGTATCACCAGCTGGACCGGTTTGGCACGTCTGCTGCGTGGCGAGACGCTCAAGCTGCGCGAGCTCGAATACGTGCAGGCGGCGCAGGCTTTTGGCGTGTCGAGCTGGAATATCCTTGGTCGCCACATCCTGCCCAACGTCATGCACATCGTCCTCATCGCGCTGGTGATGGACTTCTCGGGACTGGTGCTGGCCGAGGCGGTGCTGAGTTACGTCGGCGTCGGTGTCGACCCGTCGATGATCAGCTTTGGCACCATGATCAACTCGGCGCGTCTGGAGATGGCGCGTGAGCCGATGGTCTGGTGGGCGCTGGCGGCGGCCTTTGTCTTCATGTTTGTGCTGGTGCTGGCGGCCAACCTGTTCGCCGACGCCGTGCGCGATGCGCTCGACCCGCGGACGCGGGTGAGGGGGGTGGCATGAGCCAAGCGCCGATCCTTACCGTCCGTGACCTCTCGGTCGATCTGCATCTGGCCGGCCGCGCCCTGCGCGTGGTCTCCGGCATCGATCTTGATATCGGTCGCGGCGAGACCTTCGCCCTGCTCGGCGAGTCCGGCTGCGGCAAGTCGATGACCGCGCTGGCGCTGATGCGGCTGTTGCCGGACGTCGGTGCGATCGCCGGCGGCGAGGTGCGCCTCGACGGTGAGGACATCCTCGCCCGACCCGAGGCGCTGATGCGCGAGCTGCGCGGCCGGCGCATGGCGATGATCTTCCAGGAGCCGATGCTCTCGCTCAATCCGGTGATGACCATCGGCGCGCAGATCAGCGAAGTGCTCACCGGCCACCTCGGCCTGTCCGCCGAAGCGGCAGCGGTCCGCACCATCGAGTTGCTGCAGTCAGTCGGCATCGCCGACCCTCTCCGGCGCATCAACGAGTTCCCGTTCCAGCTTTCGGGCGGCATGAAGCAGCGCGTAATGATCGCCATGGCGCTGGCTGGCGAGCCGGAGCTGCTGATCGCCGACGAGCCGACCACCGCGCTGGATGTGACCATCCAGGCGCAGGTGCTCGACCTGCTTAAGCGCCTGCAGGTGGAGCGCGGGATGTCGCTGCTGCTCATCACGCACGATCTGGGCGTGGTCGCCAATATGGCGCACCACGTCGCGGTGATGTACGCCGGTCAGGTGGTCGAGAGCGGCACCTGCACGCAGGTGCTGCGCGAGCCGCGCCACCCTTACACGCGCCTGCTGCTTACCGCGCTGCCCGAGGTCACCGGCCCCAACCAGCGCCTGGCCACCATCCCCGGCCAGGTGCCAGCGCTCGACGGCGGCATCGCCGGCTGTCGCTTTGCGCCGCGCTGCAGCTGGGTGCAGGAGGCCTGCCGCAGCCAGGCGCCAGCGTGGTCCGGCGCCACCCGCGACGGTGTGCGCTGCCCCTACGCCGACGAATTGACACCGCTGCCCGAGGCGCTGCGCGAACACAATGTTGCTGCGGCGTCAGACGATCAGCCGCCGCCCCTGCTGCAGCTCCACGATGTGCGTGTGCACTTCCCGATCCGCGCCGGTCTGCTGCGCCGGGAGGTGGGCGCGGTCAAGGCGGTCGACGGCGTCAGCCTTGCCATCCCGCCGGGGCGGACGCTGGCTCTGGTCGGCGAGTCCGGCTGCGGCAAGACCACAGTCGGTAAGGCCATCGTCCGCCTCAACACCCTCAGTGGCGGCGAGATCAGCTTCCAGGGCCGCGACTGGTCCGGTCTGCAGGGCGAAGCCCTGCGCTCGCGCCGCAACCAAGTGCAGATCGTCTTCCAGGACCCGTACGCCTCGCTCGATCCGCGTATGCGGGTGGCCGACATCCTGATGGAGGGCATGGCGGCACTTGGCGTCGGCAACGGCGCGGCCGACCGCTTGCAGCGCGTCGACCGGCTGCTCGATCAGGTCGGTCTGCCTTCAGCTGCGCGTTGGCGCTTCCCGCATGAGTTCAGCGGCGGCCAGCGCCAGCGCATCGCGATTGCGCGCGCGCTGGCGGTCGAGCCGCGCCTGATCGTCTGCGACGAGCCGACCTCGGCGCTGGACGTCTCGGTACAGGCGCAGATCCTCAACCTGCTCAAGGACCTGCAGGACGAGCTCGGGGTGGCGTATCTGCTCATCTCGCACAACTTGTCGGTGGTCGAGTATCTGGCGCATGAGGTGGCGGTGATGTACCTCGGCCGCATTGTCGAGCAGGGCGAGGCCAAGCTGGTGCTCAAGCGGCCCCAGCACCCGTACACGCAGGCCCTGTTGTCGGCCATCCCGCGGGTCGACATTGCCCGTCAGCCGGAGCGCATCGTACTGGCCGGCGAGTTGCCGTCGCCGGCTGACCCGCCTGCCGGTTGTCATTTCAATCCGCGTTGCAGCCACGCCGACCGCACCTGCCGGCAGGCTTATCCGGGTGCGGTAATCGCCGACGGTCGAGCGGTGGCCTGTCACCATGTGGTGCTCACCGGCGGTGCCTATGTGGCGGCGCCCGTCAAGCCGGCTCTGGCGCCCGATGCCTAGCGCGCTGTAAGGGCGGATCGGGCGGCGGCAGGCGCGAGCCACCCCGACTCAAGCGAAGCCCGTCGAAGCCGCCGAAGCGGGCTGCGCGCGAGCTACAGCAGGACCAGGTTGTCGCGGTGGATCAGCGCCGGCTCGTTGATGTAGCCGAGCACGCCTTCGATCTCGCTGCTCGGCTTGCCCATGATGCGGCGCGTCTCGGTGGCGCTGTAGTTCACCAGCCCGCGGGCGATCAGCCGCCCGCCGCTGTCGCGGCAGTCCACCACCTCGCCGCGCTCGAACTCGCCGGTGGCAGTGCGCACGCCCACCGCCAGCAGGCTGCGGCCGCCCTCGGCCAGTGCCCGTGCGGCCCCATCATCCAGCACCAGCGAGCCGCGCGTCTGCAGGTGGTCGGCTAGCCACTGCTTGCGCGCCGCCATCGGCGCGGTGCCGCTGCGCAGGCGCGTGCCGACCGATTCACCGCTCAGCAGCCGCGCCAGCACGTCGGGCTGGCGGCCGCTGGCAATCACCGTGTCGGCGCCGCTGCGTGCGGCGCGGCGAGCCGCCAGCACCTTGGTCAGCATGCCGCCGGTTCCCACCCCGGTACCGGCGCCGCCGGCCATCGCCTCGAGCGCCGGGTCACCTGCCTGTGCCTCGCTGACCAGCGTGGCTGAGGGCTCCTTGCGCGGGTCGGCGGTGTAGAGGCCGGGTTGGTCGGTGAGGATGACCAGCAGGTCGGCCTCGATGAGGTTGGTCACCAGCGCGCCGAGGGTGTCGTTGTCGCCGAAGCGGATCTCGTCGGTGGCGACCGTATCGTTCTCGTTGATGATCGGCACCACACCCAAGCCGAGCAAGGTCGTCAGCGTCGAGCGGGCGTTGAGGTAACGCTGGCGGTCGGCGAGGTCCTCGTGGGTCAGCAGTACCTGGGCGGCGATCAGCCCGTGGCCGGCAAAGCAGCGCTCGTAGGCTTGCACCAGACCCATCTGGCCGACCGCTGCGGCCGCCTGCAAGTCGTGCACGGCGCTCGGCCGCTTGGCCCAGCCGAGGCGCTGCATACCCTCGGCGATGGCGCCACTGGACACCAGCACGACCTGCCGCCCGTCGCGGACCAGTGCGGCGATCTGCGACGCCCAGTTGGCCAATGCAGCGGTGTCAAGGCCGCGCCCGTCGGCGGTGACCAGGCTCGAGCCGACCTTGACCACTAGCCGGCGGTCTCCGGCCGCGCCGGTCAGTTCGGACGCGCTCACCGCTCTGGCAGACGTCTGCCGCGCCTCACTCATGTCCGCTCGTCCTCGGCGTCGCGGGTCGGGTCCCATGCCTCGCCATCCCGCTGTGCCTCGACTGCGGCTGCCCGGGCGGCTTCCCGCTGCGCTTCGATGTGCCGCATGATCTGCGCGGTCAGCGCGGCGCAGCCTTCACCGGCGATGGCCGAGATGGCGAAGTGGGTACCCTTCCATTTGAGGCGCTTGAGTAGCGCTGCGCAGGCCGCCTCGCGGTCTTCTTCGGGCAGCAGGTCGAGCTTGTTGAGCACCAGCCAGCGCGGCTTGGCGGCCAACGTAGGGTCGTACTTTTTGAGCTCCTTCTCCAGCGCGCGCACCTCGGCGACCGGGTCTGCGCCGCCATCCATCGGTGCGGCATCGACGATGTGCAGCAGCAGTCCGGTGCGTGCCAGGTGGCGCAGGAACTGGTGGCCCAGCCCGGCGCCTTCGGCTGCGCCCTCGATAAGGCCGGGGATGTCGGCGATGACGAAACTGCGGTCGGTGCCCTCACGCACCACACCGAGATTGGGGTAGAGGGTGGTGAAGGGGTAGTCGGCGACCTTGGGCCGCGCCGCGCTCACCGCGCGGATGAAGGTCGATTTGCCGGCGTTGGGCATGCCCAGCAGGCCGACGTCGGCGAGAACCTTGAGCTCGAGCCGCAGCCGGCGCTGCTCGCCTTCTTCGCCAGGGGTGGCGAACTTGGGCGCGCGGTTCACGCTTGATTTGAAGTGCAGATTGCCCAGCCCGCCTTGACCGCCGCGTGCCAGCAGCACCCGTTCACCAGGCACGGCAAGGTCACAGAGCAGTTCGTCGGTGTCGGCGTCGAAGACCAACGTCCCGGGCGGGAAGCGCAGCTCGACGTCTTCGCCGCCTTTTCCATAACAATCGGCCCCACGCCCGTTCTCGCCGCGTTCGGCGCGAAAGCTGCGCTTGTACCGGTAGTCGACCAGGGTGTTCAGGTTGATATCGGCCACGCCATAGACCGAGCCGCCGCGGCCGCCGTCGCCGCCGTCCGGTCCGCCCTTGGGGAGGAACTTCTCGCGGCGGAAGCTGGCCGAGCCGTTGCCGCCGTCGCCGGCGCGGATCTCGATGGTGGCTTCGTCGATGAACTTCATGGTCGGACGTGGGGTGTCAGAGGACGTGAACGGCGGCAGTCGCGAGGCTCTGTCGAACCGGTTTCTGGCGGAAACAAAAAAGCCCTACCGGCACGATAGGGCTTTCTGTGCCGAGGCGGGGGTGCGTCAGGCCGAGGCGGTGCTCTCCACGAGCACACTCACGGTGCGGCGCTTCTTCTCGCCCTTGACGGTGAAGGCGACACGGCCTTCGGTGAGCGCGAAGAGCGTGTGGTCCTTGCCCATGCCGACGTTCTCGCCGGGGTGGAACTCGGTGCCGCGCTGACGCACGATGATGTTGCCCGGGATCACGACTTGGCCGCCGTAGACCTTCACGCCAAGACGTTTGCTTTCGGAGTCGCGGCCGTTACGGGAACTGCCGCCTGCCTTTTTGTGTGCCATGTTGCTTTCTCCTTACTTGGCCGAGATGCTGTCGATCAGCAACTCGGTGTAGTTCTGACGGTGACCCATGCGCTTCTGGTAGTGCTTGCGGCGACGCATCTTGAAGATGCGGATTTTGTCGCCGCGGCCGTGGGCGACCACGGTCGCCTTAACCGACGCGCCGACCAGCAGCGGGGTGCCGACCGACACCGTGTCGCCGTCACCGATCATCAGCACCTGATCCAACGCGATGCTGCTGCCGGCCTCTACCGCCAGCGTCTCTACACGCAGTTTTGCGCCGGGCTCGACGCGGTACTGCTTGCCACCTGTCTTGATCACTGCATACATGTCTAGGCTCCTGTCCGGGCTCTTTTCTCGGTCTCTTGGGCCGCGGAATGCGAGCCAAAGCCGGTGAACCCACAATAGTACCAAGGCAGCTATCGTTTGGTAAAGACCGAAGGAGGTGTCTGGTAAAGGCTGAAAGTGGCGGCCTGGTCGGCTAGACTCGGCGCCTCTTCGATCGCAGGACACGGCGTGGCGCTACCTCTCATCCAGCAGCACCTGGCAGCCGACATGGCGACGGTCGATCGCGTCATCCGTGAGCGCCTGCACTCCGAGGTCGCGCTGGTCAGCCAGGTCGCTGATTACATCATCTCGGCCGGGGGCAAGCGTTTGCGGCCGGCGTTGGTGGTGCTGTCGAGCCGCGCGCATGGAGTGATCGACGCGCGGGTGCACGAGCTCGCCGCCATCATCGAGTTCATCCACACCGCGACCCTTCTGCACGACGACGTGGTCGACGAGTCGGCCCTGCGGCGTGGTCGCGAGACCGCCAACGCGGCCTTCGGCAACGCGCCGGCAGTTCTGGTCGGCGACTTCCTCTACAGCCGCGCTTTCCAGATGATGGTGTCGATCGGCAGCATGCGCGTGATGGAGGTGCTGGCCGATGCCACCAACATCATCGCCGAGGGCGAAGTCCTGCAACTGATGAACTGCAATGACCCGGACATCGACGAGGCCGCCTACCTGCGCGTGATCCGCTACAAGACCGCCAAGCTGTTCGAGGCCTCGACCCGGCTCGGTGCGGTCCTGGGTGGCGCGGATGCTGCCCGCGAGGCGGCGATGGCCGCCTACGGCATGCATCTGGGCACCGCGTTCCAGCTCGTCGATGACATCCTCGACTACTCCGGCGACCCGTCGAGCACGGGCAAGAACGTCGGCGACGACCTCGCCGAGGGCAAGCCGACGCTGCCACTGATCCACGTCATCCGGCACGGGGACGCGCGGGAGGCGGCGCTGGTGCGTCAGGCGATCGAGGAGGGCGGCTGCGCTGATGTCGAGGCGGTGCTCGCTGCGATTCGCCGCACCGGCGCACTCGACTACGCGCGTGGCGTGGCCGAGGCCGAGCTGGGCCTGGCCCGCACTGCGCTGGAGGCGCTCGAGCCTTCACCGGACCGCGAAGTTCTGCTATCTTTGACAGTCTTTGCAGCCGACCGGGACCATTGACGCCGAATGGCCGGCGCTCTGTCCGGGTGGCCGGCGGAGAGGCTGCACAAGTGGTCGGAAATCCGGTTATCTCGGGGTGTAGCTCAGCCTGGTAGAGTACTGCGTTCGGGACGCAGGAGTCGGAGGTTCGAATCCTCTCACCCCGACCAAATCTTGTAGCGATCGCGGCCCGCAGAGGCCGCCAGTCAGGCAATCTCAGATGTTCCCTCGCTGCCCTACCGATGTGCGCGAAGTTGGCGGAACTCGGGCGCAGTCTGCACAGCCCTGTTTTACACTGGGGGCAGGCTCTGGAGGTCGTTGCTCGAGGTCATCATGCTCAAACTGCTCTTGCTCATCGCCCTTGTCGGTGGCGGCCTGTGGTGGTTCGCGCGCGGCGGTCGCCGCAACAGCGGCGCTGGCGACGGATCCGGCGATGCATCCGCGCGTGGCGCGGACGATGCGGCCCGCGAGACCGCTACCGGGGAGGCCATGGTCCGCTGCGAATACTGCAACACGCACGTGCCGCAGTCATCCGCGGTGTTCGCCGGCAAGCGCGCGTTCTGCTGTGAGGAACACCGCGCCTCGGCCGGCTATTGATGCCGCGCCCCGCGAGCGCACCGGCGGCGACCCGCCGCCTGCCGGATGGCTCCAGGCATGGCCTTTGACCGCGCCGGTTGGCTGCCCGGGGTGCGCCGCGAGCCCTCGCCCAACTGCGATGCGCGGCCGCCGCTGGCGGTCGACCTGTTGGTGATTCACAACATCAGCCTGCCGCCTGGCGAGTTCGGCAGCGGCGATGTGTTCGCGCTGTTCAGCAACCGCCTCGATACCACCCGCCACCCGTTCTATCGCGAGATCGAGGGCCTGCGCGTCTCGGCGCACTTCGTCATCGAGCGCGATGGCCGCGTCACCCAGTGCGTGTCGATCTTCGAGCGCGCCTGGCACGCCGGCGTGTCGAGCTGGCGAGGGCGGGCCCGCTGCAACGACTTCTCGGTCGGCGTCGAGCTCGAGGGCAGCGATGACCAAGCCTTCACCGACGATCAATACGCCGCACTTGAGCGGCTCGCGGCGCAACTGGTGGCGGCCCTGCCGTTGCGCGCCGCGGCGGGTCACAGCGACATTGCGCCCGGCCGCAAGACCGACCCCGGTCCGCACTTTGATTGGGGCCGACTCACTGCCGTCGAGCGGCGGGTGTGACCGAGCCCGACCGGCTGTCCCCAGCTCTCCGGATTTTTTGCTGAGTCACTTGACGCACCAGGTGTGTTGCAGCGCACATCCGGCAACGGCGCTGTTCGCGGCTGTTGGTGCTGCGCTGCCCGCTGACGATGTCTCAGAGATGTCCACAGGGTGCCCACAGTCAGGGCACAGCGCAGCCCGTTCGGCGCGCAAAAAAGCGCTTGCGGACCGATGGGCGAACCCCTAGCATTAGTGTTGAGACGGCTCTCCCGGCACAAGATATAGTGGTTTCATGGGTTATCCGTCGCTCGCCTGCCAATCTGGCCGGGCGCCACACACGGTCAAGGGCCAAGACGCCCAGGGGGACTCCAGATGCAGCAGACCAGCACCGAAGCCGTTCCGGCCAACGACTACCGCCAGCCCTCCTTGCTGCCGGCTACCGAGGCCGGCGCAGATCCGCGGTTCGCCGACTACAAGGTGATCCGCCGCAACGGCGCGGTGGTCCCTTTTGAGCCTTCGAAGATCGCGGTGGCCATGACCAAGGCCTTCATCGCCGTTGATGGCGCGCAGGGTGCGGCCTCGGCTCGCGTGCGCGAGCAGGTCGCCATGCTCACCGAGCAGGTGGTCGCGGCACTGATGCGGCGCAAGCCCGAGGGCGGCGCCATTCATATCGAGGACATCCAGGACCAGGTTGAGCTGTCGATGATGCGGGCGGGCGTACATGACGTCGCCCGTTCCTACGTGCTCTATCGCGAACAACGCGCCCAGGAGCGCGCCCAGCAGGCCGCAGCGACCGGCGAGGCGCCGATGAGCGGCCTCTCGGTCACCGAGAACGGCGCCCGCCGGCCGCTCGACCTCAAGCGTCTGGAGGCGCTGGTGCAGGCGTCTTGCGAGGGTCTCGGCGACCAGGTCGATGCGCAGGCCATCCTCAAGGCAGCCATTCGCGACCTTTACGACGGCATTCCCGCCGATGAGGTGTCCAAGTCACTGGTGTTGGCGGCGCGTACCTTGATCGAGCAGGACCCGGCCTACAGCAAGGTCACGGCGCGTCTTCTGCTCGACCAGATCCGCAAGGAGATCCTCGGCGAGGCCGCCGCCCAGGCCGATATGCACACCCGCTACGCGGCGTATTTCCCCGGTTTCATCAAGCGCGGCATCGAGGCCGAGCTGCTCGACCCGAAGATGGGCCAGTTCGATCTGGCTAAACTCGGCGCCGCCCTGCAGGCCGACCGCGATCTGCAGTTCCATTACCTCGGTCTGCAGACGCTCTACGACCGCTACTTCCTGCACGTCGAGGGTCATCGCATCGAGTTGCCGCAGGCGTTCTTCATGCGCGTGGCGATGGGGCTGGCGATCAACGAGATCGACCGTGAGGCACGCGCCGTCGAGTTCTACAACGTGCTGTCGACCTTCGATTTCATGTCTTCCACGCCGACCCTGTTCAATTCGGGTTCGCTGCGCAGCCAGCTGTCCAGCTGTTACCTCACCACCGTCGATGACGACCTTGACGGCATCTACGAGGCGATCAAGGAGAATGCGCTGCTGTCCAAGTTCGCCGGTGGCCTCGGCAACGACTGGACCAATGTCCGCGCGCTCGGCTCCTACATCAAGGGCACCAATGGCAAGAGCCAAGGGGTGGTGCCGTTCCTCAAGGTGGTCAACGACACCGCAGTGGCGGTGAATCAGGGCGGCAAGCGCAAAGGCGCGGTGTGCGCCTACCTCGAGAGCTGGCACCTCGACATCGAAGAGTTCCTCGAGCTGCGCAAGAACACCGGTGACGACCGTCGCCGTACGCACGACATGAATACCGCCAACTGGATCCCCGACCTGTTCATGAAGCGGGTGATGGAAGGCGCCGACTGGACGCTGTTCTCGCCGTCGGACTGCCCCGATCTACACGACCTCTATGGCAAGGCTTTCGAGAAGGCTTACACCGGCTACGAGGCCAAGGCCGAGCGTGGCGAGCTCAAGCTGTTCAAGAAGATCCCGGCGCTCAATCTGTGGCGCAAGATGTTGACCATGCTGTTCGAGACGGGCCACCCCTGGATCACGTTCAAGGACCCGGCCAACATCCGCAGCCCGCAGCAGCACATCGGTGTGGTGCACTCATCGAACCTGTGTACCGAGATCACGCTCAACACCAACGACAGCGAGATCGCTGTCTGCAACCTCGGCTCGGTCAACCTCGCCAACCACATGGCGCGGGGTGCCGACGGCGCGTGGGTGCTCGACACCGACAAGGTGCAGCACACCGTCAAGGTGGCGATGCGCATGCTCGACAACGTCATCGACATCAATTACTACGCCGTCAAGAAAGCACGCGATTCCAATCTGCGGCACCGTCCGGTGGGTCTCGGCATCATGGGCTTCCAGGATTGCCTGCACCTGATGCGTGTGCCGTATGCCAGCCAGCAGGCGGTGGACTTTGCCGACCGCAGCATGGAAGCGGTGTGCTACCACGCCTACTGGGCGAGCACCGAACTGGCCAAGGAGCGCGGCCGCTACTCGAGCTTCAACGGCAGTCTGTGGGATCGCGGCATCCTGCCGCAGGATTCGCTCAAGCTGCTGGCCGAGGAGCGCGGCGGCCACGTCGAGGTCGACCAGTCGTCCACCCTCGACTGGGACGCCCTGCGCAAGCGCATCAAGCAGTACGGCATGCGCAACAGCAATTGCGTCGCCATCGCGCCGACCGCCACCATCTCCAACATCGTCGGCGTCTCGGCGAGCATCGAGCCCAACTACAAGAACCTGTACGTTAAGAGCAACCTGTCCGGTGAGTTCACGGTGGTGAACGATCAGCTGGTCAATGACCTCAAAGCGCGGGGTCTGTGGGACGAGGTGATGGTTGCCGACATGAAGTACTTCGATGGGTCCTTGTCGCGTATCGATCGCATCCCCGCAGACTTGCGCGAACTCTATGCCACCAGTTTCGAGGTCGATCCGAGCTGGCTGGTCGAGGCTGCCTCGCGCCGTCAGAAGTGGATCGATCAGGCGCAGAGTCTCAACCTCTATGTCGCCCAGCCGTCCGGCAAGAAGCTCGACGAGACCTACAAGCTGGCCTGGCTGCGTGGCCTCAAGACCACCTATTACCTGCGCACCATGGGCGCCACCAGTGCCGAGAAGTCGACCGGCCGCGGCGGTGAGCTCAATGCGGTGCCGGTGGCCGGTGGCGAGGCGGCTGCTGCAGCTGCGGCGAAGTTCTGCTCGATCGACAACCCCGAATGCGAGGCCTGCCAGTAAGGCATGGCCACAGAAAGATCTCAGGAGACCTGTTCATGTTGAGTTTTGAAGACGATCTCGGTGCGCCGCAAGCGCGCTTGCCGCAGGGGGCCGGTGTGTTCGCCGAGCCGCCAGCGACCGCGCGTGCGCCGGCCGACCCTTTCGCTGGCGCGACGCCGGTGCGTGCCGACCTGTCGGTTGCGCTGGGTGGTGCGGGTGCTCACTCGGCCGAGGCCGGTGAGGCGGAGCGCCGCATCAACGCCGCCGACAAGCGGGTGATCAATGGCAGCACCGACGTCAACCAGCTGGTGCCGTTCAAGTACAAGTGGGCCTGGGACAAATACCTCGCCGGCTGTGCTAACCACTGGATGCCGCAGGAGGTGCAGATGTCGCGCGACATCGCCCTGTGGAAGGATCCGAACGGCCTCACGGAGGACGAGCGCCTGATCGTCAAGCGCAACCTCGGCTTCTTCGTGACGGCCGATTCACTGGCTGCCAACAACATCGTGCTCGGCACTTACCGCCACATCACCGCGCCGGAGTGCCGCCAGTTCCTGCTGCGTCAGGCCTTCGAGGAGGCGATCCACACCCACGCCTACCAGTACATCGTCGAGAGCCTGGGTCTCGACGAGGGCGAGATCTTCAACGCCTACCACGAGGTCGCCAGCATCCGCGACAAGGATGAGTTCCTCATCCCCTTCATCGAGACGCTGACCGACCCGGAGTTCACCACCGGCACGCTGGAGAATGACCAGAAGCTGCTGAAGAGCCTGATTGTCTTCAGCTGCATCATGGAAGGCATCTTCTTCTACGTCGGCTTCGTGCAGATCCTCGCGCTGGGTCGCCAGAACAAGATGACGGGCGCCGCCGAGCAGTATCAGTACATCCTGCGCGACGAATCGATGCACTGCAATTTCGGCGTCGACCTGGTCAACACCATCAAGCTGGAGAACCCGCACCTGTGGACGCCGGAGTTCCGCCAGGAGTTGGTGGCGCTGTTCAAGAAGGCGGTGGACTTGGAGTACGCCTACGCCGAGGCGACCATGCCGCGCGGTGTGCTCGGCCTCAATGCGCCGATGTTCAAGGAGTACCTGCGCTTCATCTGTAACCGTCGCTGCCGCCAGATCGGTCTCGACGAGCTCTTCCCCGGTGCGGAGAACCCGTTCCCGTGGATGAGCGAGATGATCGACTTGAAGAAGGAGAAGAACTTCTTCGAAACGCGCGTGACCGAGTACCAGACCGGCGGTGCGCTGACCTGGTAAGGCAAACGACTGGCGTCAGGATGCGGTCAGGTGGTCAGCCCGGCCGCTGCCAGACGCTGTTCTGCGGCGCGAATCGAGCCGCGATCCTCCGGTGACGGGCGGGTCGGTGGCGGTTGCAAGGCGTTGTCTTTGCCAGCCGATGCCACGCGTTCCTTCTGTGTCTCCAGCAGGCGGGCGACGGCCCCCTTGTCTTCGACCGCTTTGCGCGCTTCTTCGCGGGCGCCGGTCGTTTCTTCCGCGGCGAGACGCGCGCGGGCTTCTGCAGATACGGTGACACGGGTACTGCCGCCTTCACGCGGGCCGGATCCACGAGCCTCTGCAGCCGCCGGTCGTGCACCCTGCTCGCGCGCCGCTTGGGCAGCGCCTGCCGCCGGATCCTGCCGGCGGTCGACGCTGGCCGGGTCGATGCCGCTGAATTGAACGTTCATCTTGATGCCTCCCCATGCCGCGGGCCGCGGCTCAGTGCTGCTTAGAGCCTAGGATAACCCCGTATGGCGTTGCCGTGGCAGCTTCTCACACGTCCTTGCGTGTCGCCGGCTGCCAGCAGACGTCGGGCACACCGGCCATCTGGTTGATGCAGCGGCTGAGGATGAACAGCAGATCGGACAGGCGGTTGAGGTAGAGGCGCGGCCTCTCGCCGACGATGCCGGCGTGGTCCAGCGCCACCAGGGTGCGCTCCGCCCGGCGACATACGGTGCGTGCCACGTGGCTCTGCGCGGCGGCGGCGCAGCCGCCTGGCAGCACGAATTCGCGCAGTGGGGGCAGCAACGCGTTGTAGGCCGCGATCGCGGCGTCGAGTCGTGCCAGGTGATCGGCCGTCAACAGGCTCGAGCCGGGGATGGCCAGTTCGCTGCCGAGGTCGAACAGGTCGTTCTGCACGCTGCTCAGCAGCCGGCGGATGTCTTCCGGCAGATCATGGGTGAGCACCACCCCGATCTGGCTGTTGAGTTCGTCGACGTCGCCGAGCGCATGGATGCGCGGGTCGGTCTTGGGGACGCGGCTGCCATCGGCAAGGCCGGTCTCGCCGCTGTCGCCGGTGCGGGTGGTGATGTGGGTAAGACGGTCGGTCATGGTCGGTTCGCCGGTGAGTGTTCGTGGGACGTGGGTTACGGGGCTGCACTGGACGCCCGCTCGCCGGTCAGATCAGCCGGCGAACGGCTTCGAGATAGGCCTGAACATCGAAGGGCGTGCCGTGGCGCTGAGTCTTCCAAAGCTGCTCGAGCAGGCAGTCAAGCACGGCATGGTCGGCTTCGTGAGGCTCGCCGAGCTTCTCCGCTAGCGCGGTCCATGCCGCGCGGATACCGGGCGGCTGGTCGATCGCCCGTTGCTCGGCGAGCGCGAGGTGGAACGACAGGTGCATGAATGGATTGGTCTCGCCGCCCTCAGGGTGCCAGGTGCGCGCTGCATAGGTGTCAGGATCCTCGAGCACCGCATGATATTCGGGGTGTTCGAGAATGATCGGCAGCAGCGCTGTTTCGGCGCCATGCAAACCGCTGCCGGCGCGGTACTTGCGCCAGGTCTCGAACATGAAGGTGCGGACATCGTCGCGGGAGGGGTTGAACATGACGGGGCGGCGAAAGGGCCAAAAGGGCAGGTTTTGAGGGGCTGCTTTGCAGCGGTCGGCTTCTGGGGGCGGCTTGAAAGTTGGGCTTAGCGGAGCGGGTTGCGGGGGCACCCCGGGTCTCTTGCGTTGTCCTCAGACTGCGCCGGTCGCTTTTGGTTTGCGGCGAAGCGCCGGGGTGGCGGAGGCCTCGCCCGGAGGCGGTGTCTTGTGCCGGAAGTCGCACAGGTCGGCCAGCACGCAGTCGTAGCAGCGTGGCTTGCGCGCCTGGCAGGTGTAGCGTCCATGCAGGATCAACCAGTGGTGCGCGTCGACCTTGAACTCGTCGGGGATATTCTTCAGCAGCGCCAATTCCACTGCCAGCGGCGTCTTTCCCTTGCCCAGCCCGGTACGGTTACCAACGCGGAACACGTGGGTGTCGACGGCGATGGTCGGCTCGCCAAAAGCGGTGTTCAGCACCACATTGGCGGTCTTGCGGCCGACGCCCGGCAGTGCCTGCAGCGCGTCGCGATCACGTGGCACCTCGCCGCCGTGGTGTTCGAGGATCAGCCGGCAGGTCTCGAGCACGTTCTTGGCCTTGCTGCGATACAGGCCGATGGTCTGGATGTAGGGGATCAGACCATCGACGCCGAGCGCAAGGATCGCCTCCGGAGTGCCAGCGACCGGGTAGAGCTTGCGCGTGGCGGCATTCACGCTGATGTCAGTGGCCTGTGCCGAGAGGATGACGGCGATCAGCAGCTGGAATACGGTGTCGTATTCGAGCTCGGTAGTCGGCGCCGGCATGATGGCCGCGAGCCGCTGCATCGCCTCGCGGCGGGTGAGCGGGTTCATCGTTGCCGAGGCCTCGAAACAGCGCGAGCTGCCGGGCAAGCGCTCATGCCGGTGCAACCGGGCACAGCGTCGGCAGCGCCTTGCGCCACAGCCGCACGGCATGCCAGCCGCGCCGCCGGTAGCGTTGCTGGCCGGACGGCTCGAGGATGCGAAGCTCGAAGTTGGCGCGGCGGCTCAGCGCGTCGACTGCTGCGGGCGGCGGCGAGCCTGGCTGATGCAGCCACACAGCGAGGTTCGCCGGGGGCGCGCCAGCGCTGGGCGGCGCGGCGTCCAGCAGCAAGCGGGCCAGCGGGTGGTTGCCGTGCAGCTGCAGCGGGCAGGCGCCGGGCGCCGGCGCGGCGGCCTCGCCGCCAGCCAGCCAGAGCGCGTTCAAGGGCCGCAGGCCGCGCGCCTCGCGGGTCGCGTTGAGCGGGTGCTCGTGCAGCACCATCTGTGCTTCGGTGAGCCAACGTCGCCACTCGGCGCCGCGCGGGCCCTGCGGCAGGTGGTCGTCGAGCGGCCGTCCGGCGATCCGCCACAGCGGCGCGAAACGCGCATCCGCGGGTGCATCAAGGTCGAGCAGGCGACGCGAGCCATCAGCATACGGCGTGCCGATGACAGGCATCTGCCCCAGCACATCATCCACCAGTCGGGCGGCGTCGTCGGCATCCTCGGCGGCTTGCGGCAAGCCCACCAGGCGGTCACGGCTGACCGTCAGGGCGACCGCATCCACCGCCAACCAGCCGTGGCCGCGTCCGCTCAGGCCTAGTGCTTGCGCGGTCAGCGCCGGTTCAGCAGCGGTTGGCATCTGGTGGATGGCCAGCAGCCAGTCCTCGAGCGCGAGATGGTCCTCGCGCCGGTGGTCGGCAGTGGCAAGGCGACGCGCCAGCACCGGCCAATCGTGGAGCAGGGCACGTGCATCGGCGGTGGCGACGACCAGCGTCGCCGACGCGGAGTCAGCAGAAGGCGGATGGGCGGCAACAGGCGGGTGGGTGCTTGGCATGCGCCGGAGTGTAGCCGCTGCGCATCGCCACGGCCGGGACTGCCGCACCCGTCCAGCGCGTGGTCGGATAGCATGGCCGCCACATGCAACTCCCCATCGAACTCTTCATCGCCTATCGCTACACCCGTTCGCGCGGGCGGTCGGGCTTCGTCTCCTTTATCTCCGGGGTGTCGATGCTCGGCATCGCGCTTGGCGTGGCGGCGCTGATCATCGTCTTGTCGGTGATGAACGGCTTTCAAAAAGAGGTGCGTGACCGCATGCTCGGTGTGCTGGCACACATCGAGGTGGTGGGGCCGGACAATCGGCTCGCCGATTGGCAGGCGGTGGAGCGGCTCGCCCGGCAACAGCCGGAGGTGCGTGCCAGTGCGCCGTTCGTGGTCGGACAGGCGCTGCTCAGTCACGCCAGCGCCGTGCAGGGTGCCGCAGTGCGAGGCGTGCTGCCCGAGGCCGAGTCGGCGGTCTCCGGCATCGGTGCCAATATGCGCAGCGGCAGCCTGCAGACCTTGTCGTCCGACGGCTTTAAGGTCGTACTGGGCCAAGAGCTGGCACGGGCACTCGGCGTGGGCGTGGGCGACAAGGTCACCCTGATCATCCCGCAGGGGCAGGTGACCGCGGCCGGCATGATCCCGCGCCTCAAGCAGTTCACGGTGAGTGGCGTGTTTGCCATGGGCCACGCCGAATTCGACACTGGTCTGGCCCTCATCCATCTGCACGACGCCCAACGGCTCTATCGGCTCGGTGATCAGGTGAGCGGGGTGCGTCTCAAACTCGATGATCTGCATCGCGCCACCGAGGTTGCCCAAGCACTCGCCGCGCGTCTGCCGCCCGATGCCTACCCGGTGGACTGGCCATCGCAGAACCGCAACTGGTTCGCTGCGGTACAGACAGAGAAGCGCATGATGTTCATCATCCTCACCCTGATCATCGCGGTGGCGGCATTCAACCTGGTGAGTTCGCTGGTGATGGCGGTCAATGAGAAGCGCGCCGACATCGCCATCCTGCGGACCCTGGGCGCAACACCGTCGAGCATCCGCACCGTGTTTCTGGTGCAAGGATTTGTCACCGGGCTGATCGGCACCCTGCTTGGCGTGGGGTTTGGTGCGCTGGTGGCCTACCACATCGACACCATCCTGCCGGCGATCGAGAACGCGCTGGGCTTCAAGTTTCTCGCCAGCGGCGTCTACTACATCAGTGAGTTGCCATCCGACCCGCACCTCGACGACATGCTGCGGGTCGGCGGGATGTCGCTGCTGTTGTCCTTGTTGGCGACCTTGTATCCGAGTTCGCGGGCGGCAGCGACCCAGCCGGCAGAGGCGCTGCGCTATGAGTGACACCTTGGTGTCGGAGGGCGGCGCCGCGGCACCCGCGGTGGCACCCGCGGCGACAGACCGCGGCGCACCCGTGCTGGCCGGCGAAGGTCTGGTCAAACGGTTTGGCAACGGCGACACGGGCACCTGCGTACTCGCTGGCGTCGACTTGGCGGTGGCGGCGGGCGAACACATCGCCATCGTTGGCGTCTCGGGGGCAGGCAAGAGCACCCTGCTGCATCTATTGGGTGGCCTCGAACCCCCGACCGCCGGGCGCGTGCGCTGGGCGGGCACCGATGTAGGCGCATTGACCGAGGCGGCGCGCTGCGAGATGCGCAACCGCCATCTGGGGTTCGTCTACCAGTTCCATCATCTGTTGCCGGAGTTCACCGCCGTGGAGAACGTCGCCATGCCCTTGCTGATCCGGCGCATGGACCGCGAGGCTGCGCTGGCTGAGGCCGCCGAATGGCTGCGGCGGGTCGGTCTCGGGGCGCGTCTGCAGCACCGGCCGGGCGAGTTGTCAGGCGGCGAGCGTCAGCGCGCGGCCGTGGTGCGGGCGCTGATCACGCGGCCGCGTTGTGTGCTGGCCGATGAGCCGACCGGCAACCTCGATCGCGGGACTGCCGGGCAGGTGTTCGGCCTGATGCTGGAACTCGCCGCCGCGCACCAGACCGCCTTTGTCATCGTCACCCATGACGAGCGACTGGCTGCGCAGGCCGGGCGGCGCTTGACGCTGGCAGATGGGCGGTGGGTGTAGCAGCCATCCTTGGCGTCGGCGTTGCGGTGGGCGGCGACCCGTCGACGGTGGGTCGGAAGACTCAGTAGGCCACCGGCACCGGGTCGAGCGCGCGCCACAGATACCAGGTGGCGACCGTCCGCCACGGCGCCCAGAGGGCTGCGATCTGGCGCGCCTCGCCGGCGCCGACCTTGGCGCCGTCGCGATAGTGGACACCGATGGCGCGCAGCAAGCCGATGTCATCAAGCGGCAGCACGTCCGGTCGCATCAGGTGGAAGATGAGGAACATCTCGGCGCTCCAGCGGCCGATGCCGCGCACCTCGGTGAGCCGACTGAGCAACTCGGCATCGTCGGCGCCAGCGAACAAAGTCTCGCCAAGTCGTCCTTGCGCGAAGTGCAGGGCCAGGTCCTGCAGATACTCGACCTTGCGCCACGACAGCCCGCATGCCCGGAGCTCGTCGCCGCTGGCGGCCAGCGCCGAGTCCGGTGTCACCCGGCACAGCTGCGCCTCTAGCCGCCCCCACACGGCGTCAGCCGCCCTGACCGAGATCTGCTGGCCGACGATCGCCCGCGCCAGCGTGTGGAACGCATCACCATGACTGGTCAAGGTGCCTTCAGGGTAGCGCGCGATCAGCATCGCCATCACTGCGTCGCGGGCTGCCAAGGTCCGGCAGGCGGTGTCCCAGTAGGCGGGCAGGCGGTGGGTGGTGGTCGGCACGGTGTCGGTGATCTGGCGGATTCGCGCGGCGCTGTCTTGCGCCAGAGTCGCCATTGTGCCGACCCTGCCCGCCTTGCTGGTCCTTGCCGCTACCCTGCAGACGCAGTGGCAGGCCACCTTGCCGCATTGGTGGGTGTTGGCGATGGTCGCTGCGGCCACGGTTCTCGCGCTATGGCTCGCCTGGCGCTCAGCACGCTGGCGCGGCGCCGGCCTGCTGTTGGCGGTGTTGGCCGCCACCTGGTTGCTTGCCAATGTGCGGGCGCAGGCGCGGCTCGACGATGCGCTGCCCGAGGCATGGGCCGGGCGCGACATCGAAGTGATCGGCCGAGTGGTCGACTTGCCGCGGGTCGACACCCGTTCGGTACGCTTTGAATGGGTCACCGAGACCGTGCTCACCCCGGATGCGCGGGTGCCGGAACGGGTCTTGTTGAGCCGCTGGGTACCGCATCGAGGCGCTGCGGCAGGCTCCGGCGCTGAGGCGTCGGCTGAGGGCACCCAGGTGGCACGGCCCATGGCAGCCGGTGAGCGCTGGCGTCTCACCGTCCGCCTCAAGCCAGCGGCCGGGCTGCACAACTTTCACGGCTTCGACTACGAGAGCTGGCTGTTTGCACAGGGCATCCGTGCCACTGGCACCGTGCGACACGGTGAGTATCTCGGCGAGGCGTGGCGTCTCGATGCACGACTCGCGGCCATGCGTGAGTCGGTGCGCCAGCGCATGCTGGGCGAGCTGGGGGACCACACGCAGGCAGGGGTGCTGGTGGCGCTGGCGATCGGCGATGGCTCGGCGGTGAGCCCGGAACAGTGGCAGCGTTATCGCGACACGGGCGTCATGCACCTGATGAGCATCTCGGGCTTGCATGTCACCCTGTTTGCCGGCCTCGCAGCTTGGCTCGCCACCCGTTTGTGGCAACGTGCGCCGCCGATCATGACGCGACTCTCCCGTCGGCGCTTTGCCGGTCTGGCAGCGGGCGCCTGCGCCGTGGCGTATGTCGCGCTGGCCGGGTGGGGCCTGCCAGCGCAACGCACGCTCTACATGGTGCTGGCCATGGCCTGGGCAGCCTGGCGGGGTGAACGCTGGTTCGGCCTGCGGCCGCTCGCCACCGCACTGGTGGTGGTGTGCTGGCTCGACCCTTGGTGCGTGTTGCAGATCGGTTTCTGGCTCTCGTTCGGCGCGGTCGGGGTGCTGATCTATTGCGGCAGCGGACGGCTGCAGCAACGCGTCGGCTGGCGGGAGGCCGTCGCCAGTCAGTTGGCGATGACGCTCAGCCTGATGCCGCCGACGCTCTATCTGTTCCAACAGACCTCGTGGGTCGGGCCCTTGGCTAACGTCATCGCCATCCCGGTTGTCAGCCTTGCGATCACGCCTCTTGCGCTCTTTGGCGCCTTTCCCGGGCTGACATGGCTGCTGCCGCTGGGGGCTTGGCTGATGGATGGGCTCGACAGCCTGCTTGTTCTGCTGCTGCGCTTGCCGGCGCCTTTGGTCGATGTTGCGGCGCCCGGCCTGGCGGTCGCGGCGGTGGCCTTCGTCGGCGCCCTGCTGGTGCTATCGCCGCTGGTGGGGCCGCGCCGCTGGATCGGGCTGTTGGGTCTCGTGCCGCTGTTCGCCGGCGCGATCCCGCGGCCGGGCCAGGGTGAGCTGCGGGTCACCGTATTCGATGTCGGTCAAGGGCAGTCGCTGTTGTTGCAAACAGCCAGACAGGCTGTGCTGTTCGACGCCGGGCCGAAGCTTGGCGCTGATGACGCCGGTGCCCGCACGGTCATTCCGCAGTTGCGCGCGCTCGGCGTTCGTCGGCTCGACCACGTCATCATCAGTCACAACGACATCGACCATCGCGGCGGCGCGGCCAGCGTGCTCGCCGCCTTGCCAGTGGGGCGCCTGCTGCATACCGACCGCGAGGGCTTGATCGAAGCGCCTCCCGGCATGCCACGCACTTTTTGTCTGGCCGGTATGGCCTGGCAGGCGGACGGCGTGCGTTTCGAGTTCGTCCATCCGGCGCCTGAAGACCTGGCGAGTGAGATGGACGACAACGAAGTGAGCTGCACGCTGCGCGTCAGCACGCCTGCGGGCTCGGTGCTGGTCCCCGGCGATCTCGAAAAAGCCGGCGAGGCGGCGCTGTTGGCACGGGTCGCGGGGCAGGGGGTGAGCCTTGGCAGCGACGTCATTCTGGTGCCGCACCATGGGTCACGTCATGCCTCGAGCCTGCGCTTCCTCGATGCGGTCGATGCGGCGATCGCTGTCTATCCGGTGGGTGCAGCCAATCGCTACGGCCATCCGGCGCCGCTCATCCTCGACCGCTTTGCTGCGCGTGGCGCGGCACAGTGGCGTACCGACTGTGATGGCGCCGTTCAGCTCGAGTTGTCGCGCGACGGCTACTGGCGGGTGAGCGCGAGCCGGCTGGCCGCGCCGCGCTACTGGCAGCGCGTGGCAGCCT
This sequence comes from Betaproteobacteria bacterium, assembly GCA_009923755.1. Taxonomy (GTDB): domain Bacteria; phylum Pseudomonadota; class Gammaproteobacteria; order Burkholderiales; family UBA3065; genus UBA3065. Next base: position 22,058 of record RFSW01000024.1, read on the forward strand.
GCTGGGAGACGCCTGCCATGCCGGCGGGGCGTGGTCGCACCGACACCCGGTGAGGACCGGCGCGGTTATAGTCGTCCGCATGGAAAGCCCTTTCACGCACGCCCCGCTGCCGGTCGCCGTTGAGGACGAGCGTTGGATGCGCCACGCTCTGCAGCTGGCCGCTGGTGCCGCCGAAGCCGGCGAGGTGCCAGTGGGCGCGGTGCTGGTACGGCAGGGTGAGGTGCTGGGTGAGGGCGCCAACGCACCCATCGGGCTGGCCGACCCGACAGCGCATGCCGAGGTGCGCGCCTTGCGCGCCGCTGCTGCGCGGGTCGGCAACTATCGGCTGCCCGGGGCCACCCTCTATGTCACGCTCGAACCGTGCGCCATGTGCGCCGGCGCCCTCTTGCATGCGCGCGTCGCGCGCGTGGTCTACGGCACGCGCGATGCCAAGACCGGAGCGGCCGGTTCGGTGATCGATCTGTTTGCCGAACCGCGCCTCAATCATCACGCGCAGATCGAGGGCGGGGTGTTGCAGGCCGAGTGCGCGGCACAGATCAGCGGGTTCTTTGCGTCGCGTCGCCAAGCCGGGCGGGTGCATCGCCCGGAGTCGCCGGCACCGGTCGAGTGGAGTAGCCAAGACACGGCGGGAGAGGAGGCGCAGTGAGTCTGCACATCGAGGTCAGTATCGCCGCGCAGCGCCTCGACCTGTTCGATGCCGGCACGCGCATCCGCAGCTACAGCGTGTCCACGGCCGCCAACGGTCCGGGTGAGCAGGCCGGCAGTTATTGCACGCCGCGCGGCAGGCACCGTATCCGTGCCAAGGTCGGCGCCGGTCTGCCGCTTGGCGCCGTGCTGCGTGGCCGTCGTCCCACCGGCGAGGTCTGCGACGAGGCCGCGTGGCTTGCGGCACCCGAGCGCGATTGGATCCTGACCCGCATCCTTTGGCTGTGCGGCGAGGAGCCCGGCGTGAACCGTGGCGGCTCTGTGGATACGTTCCGGCGCTACATCTACATCCACGGCACCCCGGACGGGGTCGAGCTGGGCCAGCCCGGCTCGCGTGGCTGCATCCGCATGCGCAATCGGGATGTGGCCGAGCTGTTCGACCTGGTCGTGACCGGCGCCCCCGTTCACCTTTACGTCTGAGCCCCGTCGGGGCTGGCGGGGCGTTGCAGGTCGCAGTACAAAAGTGCCTCAAGTTTTCCGGGAGCCGTCCGAAAGGCGTGAACTCGATGTTTCGACGCACCAACCACCGACCGTCGAGTTCGCAACCGCCCCACAAAAGGAGACTTTTAAATGGCACTCGTCGTTAATACCAATATCCAGTCGCTGAACGCTCAGCGCAACTTGGACGTCAACCAAGCCGGTCTGTCGACCGTGTTCCAACGCCTGTCCTCGGGCCTCCGTGTCAACACCGCCCGTGACGACGCTGCCGGCCTCGCGGTTTCGGAAGGCATCCGCGCCTTCGTCAACGGCTCGAACGTGGGCATCCGTAATGCCAACGACGGCATCTCGCTGGCCAACACCGCAGAAGCCGCACTGGGTCAGGTGACCAACAACCTGCAACGGATCCGCGAGATCGCGGTGCAGGCCGCCAACGGCACCATCAGCAATGCGCAGCGCGAGAACCTGTCGGCAGAAACTGGGCAGCTGGCTCAGGAAATCACCCGGATCATTCAAAACACGTCGTTCAACGGCAACCAGTTGCTGAGCGGTGGTACCGCCTTGACGTTCCAGATCGGCGCTGCCTCGGGTTCGACCGACCAGCTTACCGTTACGGCTACTCAGCTGTCTGCGGTGGCAAACGCCATCTCGGCGGGGTCAGGCCTGACCAACACTCAAGCCACGGCGTCCGCCACGATTGGCACGATCGACACCCAACTGAACACAGTGACCACTTCACGCGCCACCTTCGGTGCGGTGACCAACCGCTTCGAAGCGGTGATCGCCAATCTCCAAGTCTACGCTGAGAGCCTGACCGCCGCCCGTGGCCGGATCATCGACGCGGACTTCGCTGCCGAGACGGCTTCTCTGACCCGCAGCCAGATCCTGCAGCAGGCCAGCACCTCGGTGTTGGCACAGGCCAACGCCCTGCCGCAGAACGCACTGACGCTCCTGC
>RFSW01000025.1 GCA_009923755.1 Betaproteobacteria bacterium
CGCATGCCGAAGAAGGTCTACACCGCCAGCCCGAGCTCGCCGACCAGCGGCTTGATCGGCGGCTGACCTTAGCGGTCGCCCCTGTGGGCTAGCCCCCGCCCCATCTACCGCGGATACACAGCAAGCACGTCGATGGACAACGAACTTCCGCCCAAGCGCCGTTTGCTACTGCCCAAGCCTTACACGCCCAGCGCCGATGGCCATCGCGCGGTGCGCAGCTTCGTGCTGCGTCAGGGCCGTGTGTCCAATGCGCAGGCGCGGGCGGTGGTGGATTTGCTGCCACGCTACGGCATCCCGTTTGCATCACAGCCGCTGGATTTGGCCGGCGTGTTCGGTCGCGCTGCGCCGGTGGTGTTGGAGATCGGTTTCGGCATGGGCGAGACCACTGCCGCTATCGCACGGGCCATGCCCGAGCGGGATTTCCTGGCGATCGAGGTGCACACGCCGGGCGTCGGCAACCTGCTGCAGCTCATCGATCACGAGCAGATCCCGAATCTGCAGATCATGCAGCACGATGCGGTGGAGGTGCTGACGCACATGATTCCTGACAGCACTCTCGCGGGTGCACACGTGTTCTTCCCCGACCCGTGGCCGAAGAAACGCCATCACAAGCGGCGATTGCTGCAGCCGCCGCTGGTCGCTTTGCTGGCGCGCAAGCTGGCTCCCGGCGGCTATCTGCATGCCGCCACCGATGTCGAGGACTATGCCCTGCAAATGCTCGAGGTGTTCGCTGCCACGCCGGGCCTGGTCAATGCAGCCGAGCCGGTGATGGCGGACGAGTCGCGGCCGGAAGGGTTCGCGCGCCGGCCGGCCTATCGCCCGCAGACCAAGTTCGAGGCGCGCGGGCTGCGCCTCGGTCATGGGGTCTGGGACGTGGTGTTCCGTAAGGCCTGAGCGGGTGCCGGTCGGGTGGCGCGTCGAGGGGACGCACGCCGGCATGACGGCTGGTTCAGTCTAGTGGCGGGTCCGGTTCAGCCTGACGGCAGGTCCGGTTCAGTCTAACGGCAGATAGCGCACCTGCAGCACCTCGAGGTGCCGCTCGCCAGCGGGTGTGCGCAGCGTCACCGCGTCGCCCTCGCGAGCCTTGAGCAGCGCTCGCGCCATCGGTGACACCCAGCTGATGCGCCCCTGCGCGGCGTCGGCCTCGTCGATGCCGACGATGCTCACTGTCTGCTCTTCGCTGGAATCCACGTCCATAACGTCCACCGTGGCGCCGAAGAACACCTGATCAGTAGCTTCGCGGGCGCCTGGGTCGACCACTTCGGCGTTATCCAGGCGCTTGCCGAGAAAGCGCAGTCGGCGGTCGATCTCGCGCAGGCGCTTCTTGCCGTACAGGTAATCGCCGTTCTCGGAGCGGTCGCCATTGCTGGCAGCCCAGGCCACCGTCTCGACCATCTTCGGCCGTTCGACCTTCCACAGGTGGTCGAACTCGCCCTGCAGCCGGGCGTGGCCGGCCGGCGTCATGTAGTTCTTGCTGCCCGCCGGGACCGGGTTCGCGTCGGCGAACTCGTCATCGTCGTCCGGCGGCGTGTCTTCCTTGAAGAAGGCCTTGCTCAAGTTCCGGTCTTGCCGACGCTCAGGGTCGAGGTGAAGCTCAGATCCTTGGAGTCGAGCACCTTGGCGGTTAATTCGGAACCACCCGCCTGCGGCAGGAAGTAGAAGCGGAAGTTGGGATTCTCGCTGATCGAGAAGTCGACATCGGCGGTCAGGATGACCTTGCCGGCGTAGGCCACTTCGACCCGGCGGACGTAATGCGGTGGCACGTACAGGCGGGTGACCTGGTCCATCTGCATGCCCGAGTTGTTGGGGTGCGACACCATCACTTGCGCCAGGGTCGGCTTGCCCTGCTGCACATCGCCTTCAAGCTTGAACTTGACCTTGCCAAGGCGGGCGAGGGCGGCCTCCATATCCTTACCGGCGGGGGCCGAGCAGCCACCTGCGGCTCGCACGAACTTGCGTGCCATGTGCAGCATGCCGTCACTGGTCTCGGCGATCACGCGCACCCACGTGTACTCCTCGAGGCGGATGCGCGTCTCGATGTCGGCGCGGCCGGACTCGGGCGTGAGTTCGAAACTCGCGGCGATCGGTGTCGGGTTCTTGTCCACCACCAGCCACATCTTGCGGATGTAGCGGCCGGGCGTCTGGTCAGCCTTGGCCTTGAGGCCGATCGGCACGACGGCGGCATCCTCGGCGCGGAACGGCGCATCGAGCTCGACGACATCTCCTCTGCCATCGGCGATCGGCCGATCGGCGAAGAGGAACTGACGGACACCGGCCCACTGCTCGGTTTCGGCCGAGGGCTCGTCAGCGGCGTCTGCCAAACCGGGCAGCAGCAGGGCGACCGCCAGTGCGGCGAGCCACGCGGCGGGGCGGGCACGCCACGGCCATCGCAGGGCCGGGCGGGGTGTGTCAACGCGAATCAACGGCATGATCAGCCTCGCTCTCTTGGGTATCAAACGCCTGAGGCGTTGGCTTGGGCTCGCAGCGCACCGGCCAAAGGCATCAATCGCTGACTCAATTTAGTCTCCATCCTCCCACTCCAGTTCCGCGTAGGCAGCAGTCACGTTGCGCCGATGATAGACCTCGGTCAATTGCCAGCCATCCGGTGCCGGCACTGCTTCGACCGCGTGCTGCAAGGGCACGCGTTGCTTGAGGGCCTCGCGCACCGCGTGCCGCAGGCCGGAGAGGTATTCGGTCTGGGCTTGCCAGCCGTCGCCTTTAACCACTGGGCCGTGGCCGGGTATCGTGCGTAGGCTGCCGAGTTGGCGCAGCGCCGGCGTCTGCGCTAACCAGCCGGACAGGTTGCCATCGACGACCGGCAGATGCGTGACGAACAGCAGGTCGCCTGCAAACAGGGTGCGGGTCTGCGAGTCGTAGACGGTCAAGTCATGGTCGGTATGGGCGGTTTTCCACGTCTGCAGCCGCAGCTGGCGTCCGCCGAGGTCGAGCATGACTTCGCCGTCTACCCGTTCGCCCGGGACGATGATCTGAGGCGGCCCCGCCAGCCCGAGTTGCCGCTGCGCCAGTGTGCGATAGGCCGGCGTGCGCGCCGCCACCGCGGCGGCGAGGCGCTGGTGGGCGAGCTGTCGAACCGCCAGTTCGCCAGCCGCGATGCCGCCCTCGGCCACCGCAGCCAGCCCGAGCAGGTGGTCGGGGTGGCCATGGGTGATGACGATGGCGCATACCGGCCGGTCGGTGTGCGCCCGCACCGCCTCTCGTAGAGCCGAGCCGGTCGCTGCACTGCCACCGGTGTCGATCACGGCGACACAGCGTTCGCCGACCACGAAACCCCAGTTGGAGGTGTCGCCGGCATTCGCGGCAGAAGCTTCGGCCACTTGCCCGATGTGCACGAAGACACCGGGCGCAACCTCGCTGACATCCGCGGGCGACGCGCTGGCGATGGTCGGCAGCAGACTGACCACGAGCATCAGCAGGCCCGCGGCCAGCCCCCTACACGGTGCGGGGCAAGCGGCCGAGGCCGCTGCGTAGCGGGGGCGCGGTGCGGCGAGAGGGTTTTGCGGCGAGTGTCGCATCACGCTTGAAGTCTAGTCCTGGCGGGCGGCAGAGACGACTTTGTTACACTCGAGTACGTCGATCCGTTTTTTTCAGGCCCGCCATGACCTCGTCCGCCCAGCCTTTGCATCGCATCGTCATCGTCGGCGGCGGGGCCGGCGGGCTCGAACTGGCCACCCGCCTGGGCGATACGCTGGGCCGCAAGCAGCGCGCCGAGATCACCCTCATCGACCGCTCACGCACCCACCTCTGGAAGCCGCTGTTGCACGAGGTCGCCGCAGGCAGCATGGACCTCGACGACCACGAACTCGAGTATCTGGCGCAGGCGCGCTGGCACCACTTCAATTATCGGCTGGGTGCGCTGGCTGGTATCGACCGCAAGCAGAAGCGGGTGAAGCTGGCCCCGGTGTTCGACGACGAGGGCGAGGTCATCATCGAGGCGCGCACCGTGCCTTACGACACCCTGGTCGTTGCCATCGGTTCGGTATCCAACGACTTCGGCACGCCGGGCGTGGCGGATCACTGTATCTCGCTCGACACGCAGGCTGACGCGGAGCGCTTCCACAAGCGCCTGATCAACAACTGTATGCGCGCGCAGGCACAACGCACGCCGCTGCGACCGGGGCAACTGTCGGTGGCCATCGTCGGCGCTGGCGCGACCGGGGTCGAGCTTGCGGCCGAACTGCACCGCACGGTGCGCGAGCTCGCGGCCTTTGGTCTGGACCGCATCGACCCGTCGCGCGACATCCAGATCACTATCATCGAGGCGGCGCCGCGCATCCTCGCGCAGATCCCGGAGCGGCTTGCCGACTCGGCCATGGCGCTGCTCGCCTCGCTCAATGTCAAGGTGATGACCGGCGAGAGGGTGGTGGAGGTCAGTGCCGAGGGGGTACGGACTGCCAGCGGCACTTTCGTGCCGGCCAGTCAGGTGGTTTGGGCGGCCGGCATCAAGGGCTCGCCGATCCTTGCTGGCCTTGACGGCCTCGAGGTGACGCGCAACAACCTGCTGGTGGTCAAGCAGACGTTGCAGACCAGTCGCGATGACGACATCTTCGCGCTCGGCGATTGCGCCGCCTGCCCATGGCCGGAGAAGGACGCACTGGTGCCGCCACGGGCGCAAGCTGCGCATCAGCAGGCGAGCACACTGCTGAAGTCGCTCAAGCGTCGCATCGAGGGGCGCGCACCGGTGGAGTATCACTACCGCGACTTCGGCTCGCTGGTGAGTCTGGGCGAATACAGCACGGTCGGCTCCCTGATGGGCGGCCTGCACCGCGGTACGCTGATGCTGGAAGGCGTGATCGCAGGGTTGATGTACAAATCGCTTTACCAGATGCACCTGGTGGCGCTGCACGGCTGGGCCAAGGTGGCTCTGGATACGCTGGCGCGGACCATCACCCGGCGCACCGAACCTCACATCAAGCTGCACTGAGGCTGCCGGTGTCGAGGCTGCTGCACGTGCGCCGGTGGATGGCGGGGGCCTCTCTGCAGCAGGGCAGCCGTGGTGCCGGCGGGTGGCAGTCCCTGGTCGGTATGCTGCTGGTCGCTGCGTGTACCTCGGGCTGCGCGTGGAAAGCCTATCGCGCGCAGACTCTCGACCTGCCTGCGGCCGATGCTACGGCCCAAGCGCTGCGACTCGACGACGAGGCGACACGCACCCTGCTTGCCGGCGCAGGTGTCGATCTGCGCGATTGGCCGGCCGTGGCTTGGAGCCGGGAGACCTTGTTGTTGCCCCTGCTGGCCAAGCACCCGGATATGCAAGTGGCGCGCGCTCGGGTTGCCGCTGCGTGGGCGCGCGTGCCGGCGGTGCAGCAACCGGTGAACCCGGAGCTGTCGACCCGCCTCGAGAACCATTCGCAGCGCGGCGACAACGGGTCGCCCTGGGGCATTGGCGCCGGATTGCAATTCACGTTCAACACCCGCCCCCTGCGCGCCGCTCAGGGCGGCGTGGCTGCGGCCGAAGCGGCTGAGGCCGAGGTCGCCGCTGGCGAGGTGGCGTGGCGCCTCTACCGGCAACTGGGCGATGCACTGCTCGCTTTGCAGGCGGCCGAGGAGGGGCGTCGTCTGGCGCAGGATGCCCTGGCCTTGGCCGATGCGCGGGCCGAGAGCGCCGCCATCCGGCAGCGCTATGGGGCGGCTCCGGCGCTCGAGGTGCAACTGGCGCAGGAGGCGCTGCTCGCTGCGCGCCGGCAGCTTGCAGATGTCGAAGCCGCAGCCGCCGTGTCGCGTGCCCAGCTCGCTCAGGTCATGGCGCTGCCGCCTGCGGCGCTCGATACGCTGCGCCTGGCGCCTTGGCCGTTACTGGCGCCGCTCACTGAAGGCGAGGGTGGTGGGCCAGACGCCGCCAGTGCCCGTGGCATCGCCCTGCGCAACCGCCTCGACCTCGCCCGCGACATCGCCCTCTATGAAGTGACTGAAGCGAATGTCAGGCTTGAGGTGGCGCGTCAGTACCCGCAAGTCCGCCTTGGTCCCGGGCTGGTCTGGGATCAGGGTGACAACATCTGGCAGATCGGTCTGGCCCTCCCGCTCGCGCTGTTGCAACGCAATCTCGCCGCCATCGAGGCCGCTGAGGCACGGCGCGCGGCGCAGGCCGCACAGGTGCTGGCGCGTCAGGCGGCGGTCGCCGGCGATGTGGAGTCGGCGCGCCAGCGCGTCGCCGCACTGGTGAGACCTCTGCTTGTCGCCGGACGCGAGGTGGTCGCTGCGGAGACGCGCGTCGATCTGGTTCGGCGGCAGTTTGATGCCGGCGCCGCTGATGCCGCGACCCTCATCGCCGCCCGTACGGTGTTGTTGCAGGCGCGCCGCGGGGCGCATGACGCCACGGTGCTGTGGCGGCAGGCACAATGGGCACTCGAGGCGGCGCTGCAGTCACCGCTGCGATTTGCCGATAATCCCTCCGACGCCGGTGGGCACTGACCACCGCCGACGCAGCAACTTTACGGAGCCCTGATGCCGGACCGCTTCAGATCGATCGCCCTCGTCGTGCAGGCGGCCATCATCATCGGCCTGATCTGGACCCTCGCTGTGCTCGGGCGCGACGAGTTCCAGTCGGGGGGCGACGACGACGCGATCGTAACGCCGCCGGCCACGGTGGTTGGCGGTCGCGTGCTCATCGCGGCCGATGCGCAGCGCGCCGCAGGCATCGTCGTGCAGACGCCGGCGGCTGCGGAATACCGGGCCGCACAGCGTTATTTCGGCGTCGTGGCCGACCCGCGGATGCTGGTCGACGCGCGCCAGCGCTACCTTAGCCTCGGTACTCAGATGGCCGCTGCAGAGGCAGCACTGGTCCAGCGGCGTGCCGACCGCGCGCGTATCCAGGCCCTGTTCGACGAGGGGCGCAACGCCACTGCACGTGAATTGGAGCTGGCGCAAGCAGCCTTGGCAAGCGAGGAGCAGCGGCTCAATGCGCTGCTGACCGAGCGTCGGGCGGTGGTTGATGGGCTGCGGGTGGTGTGGGGCGACGCGTTTGCCGAGCGCCCCGACGCCACCGATGCCTTGCTGGCGCGTGCGGCCGGGCGCGATGTCGAGCTGGTCCAGTTCGTCATGCCGGCTGGCGTCGAGCCGCGCAACACCGATTGGCGCGTGAATGTGGCTGCCGCCGAAAGCCCGGGTGCGCCGGCGCGCCTGGTCGGCCGTTCGCCCCAGACGGTGCCCGGCCTGCAGGGCGACACCTGGCTGCTGGCGGTGCCGCGCGCCGGGCTGCCGGCCGGCGCGCGGGTGCGGGTGTTGGCGGACGGCGGCAAGGCGCTCGCAGGGGTGCGCGTGCCACCCTCGGCCATCGTGCGCTTCGGCGGCAAGGCCTGGGTCTACCTGCAGGTCGAGCCGGAGCAGTTCGAGCGGCGCGCCCTGGCCACCGACCGGCCGCTCGGTGACGGCCTGTTCAGCGACGCCTTTACCTCTGATTCGCAGCTGGTCACCAGCGGCGCCCAGCTGCTGTTGTCAGAGGAGTTCAAGTTCCAGATCAAGAACGAGAACTCGGACTAAGGTCCGCGCCGCACACCGACATGCTTGCCGCACTGGTTCGCTTCGCCATCCGCAACCCCGGCGCCATCCTGGCGCTGGCTATCGCGGTGTTGGTCTACGGCGTCTACTCGGCCCGCAGCGCACGGCTCGACGTGTTCCCCGAGTTCTCGCCGCCGCAGGTGGTGATCCAGACCGAAGCCCCCGGTTTTTCCGCCGAACTGGTCGAGACACTGGTCAGCCGGCCGATCGAGGCGGTGCTCAACGGCACGGTCGGGGTGGCGACGCTGCGCAGCCAGTCAATCCCGGGCTTGTCGGTGGTCACCCTGATCTTCGATGACAGCAGCGACGTCTACCGCAACCGGCAGCTGGTGGGCGAGAAGCTGGCGATCCTCGCCAATCGCCTCCCGGCGGGTGTCGCCTCGCCGAACATCACGCCGCTCACCTCGTCGGCAAGCTCGACACTGGGTATCGGGCTGACAGCCAAAGATCGCGACCTGATGGATGTCTATGATCTGGCGCAGTGGGTGGTGCGACCGCACCTGCTCTCGGCGCAAGGGGTCGCCGACGTCAATGTGTTCGGCGGCAAGGTTCGCCAGTGGCAGGTGCAGTTCGAGCCCGACGCGCTGATCCGCTACGGTGTCAGCGTGCCCGAACTGGTCGAGGCGGTACGGCGTTCAAGTGCGTTGCGTCCGGGCGGTACGGTCGAGAGCAGCAACCAGCGCATCATCGTCACCACCGAAGGTCAACTGCTGCAAGCCGCGGACATGGCGCAGGCGGTGCTCACCCTGCGCAACGGTCAGGTGGTGCGCCTTGCTGATGTGGCGCGCGTGGTCGAGGCGCCGGCGCCCTCGATCAGCGCGGCCACCATCAATGGCACACCCGGCGTGTTCCTGATGGTGCAGGGGCAACTCGGCGCCAACACCTACGCCACCACCCAGGCAGTCGAGGTGAGGCTGGCACAGTTGGCCCCGCTGCTGGCCAGCGAGGGGCTCACGGTGCACAGCAACCTGTTCCGCCCGGCCAATTTCATCGAGACCGCGCTCGGCAACGTCGGCCGCGACATCCTCATCGGCTCGGCGCTGGTGGTCGCCGTGCTGTTTCTGTTCCTGTTCAACGCGCGCACTGCCCTGGTCTCAGCCACCGCCATCCCGCTCTCCCTGCTGGCCTCGGTGATCGTGCTGGTCGAGCAGGGCGTGTCGCTCAACATCATGGTGCTCGGCGGACTGGTCATCGCCCTCGGCGAGGTGGTGGACGATGCCATCATCGATGTCGAGAACATCTTCCGCCGTTTGCGCGAGAACCGCGCGTCAAGCGCCCCGCGGTCGGACTGGCAGGTGGTGCTGGATGCCTCGCTCGAAGTCCGCAGCTCGGTAATCTACGCCACCTTCATCGTGGTCACGGTGTTCTTCCCATTGCTCACCCTGTCGGGGGTGGCCGGTCGACTGTTCGAGCCGCTTGGCCTCGCCTACATCTATGCATTGCTGGCTTCGTTGTTGGTGGCGCTCACCGTCACGCCGGCACTGTGCTTCCTTTTATTGGCGCGCGGCATCCCGTTGCGCAGCGAAGACCCGCCGGTGATCGGCTGGCTGCGCGTGCGTTACGTCGGCTGGCTGCGCGGCATCGAGCGCTCGGCACGGCCGGTGGTGCTGCTCACGCTCGGCGCAGTGCTGCTCGGACTTGCCAGCATCCCCTTGTTCCGTGTCGAGTTCGTGCCGGAACTCAGGGAAGGCCACTACATCGTTCACATGACCGCCATCCCCGGCACCTCCGAGGCTGAGTCCTTACGTATCGGGCGCAAGGTGACCGACGCCATCGGCAGTGTGCCCGGCGTGCAATCGGTGACGCAGTGGGTGGGCCGTGCACAGAATGGCGCCGATACCTTCGGCATGCATTATTCCGAGATCGAGGTGGAGATCGGCCCGCTGCCGGCAGAGGCGCAGGCGCGTGTGCTCGACGGCATTCGCCAGCGGCTCACCACAGTACCCGGCAAGCCTGATTTGGCGCCCTTTCCCGGGGTCAGCTTCGGCGTCAACACCTTCCTTGCCGAGCGTATCGAGGAGACTGTCTCCGGCTACGCCGCTGAGTTCGTGGTGGAGGTGTTCGGCAACGACCTCGACCTGCTCGACCGCGACGCCAGCGCCATCGCCAAAGTGCTGCAGGGCATCGAGGGGGCCCGCGACATCACCATCCAGTCGCCGCCCGGTACGCCGCAGATGGTGTTCCAGCTGGATCCGGCGCGGCTCTCCGAGCGTGGCCTGCAGATGGTCGACGTGCTCGACCTGTTGCGAACCTTTTATGGTGGTATCGAGGTCGGGCAGGTGGTCGAACGCGGGCGCACCATCCCGCTGGTCGCCATCGCCGGTCTCGAACACCGTCAGGCGCTGGAGCGTGCCGGACAGCTGCGCTTCCAGTCGCCAGACGGCAGCCTGTTCCGGCTCGCCGACGTCGCCGACGTGCGCCAGGCCAACGGCCGAAGCAAGATCCTGCACAGTGGCGGCAAGCGCGTGCAGACCGTGACCTGCAATATCGTCGGGCGCGATGTGCCGGGCTTCGTGCGCGAGGTGCAGGAGACGGTCGCCCGCGAGGTGCGTCTGGGCAACGGCAACTACGTGGCTGTCGGTGGCGATGCCGCCGCGGCGGCAAAGGCCCGCAACGAACTCCTCGCGCATACCGTGCTGGCCACGGTCGGGGTCCTGTTGCTGCTCTATCTGGCCTTGGGCAACGGCCGTAACCTGCTTATCACCCTGCTCAACTTGCCCTTTGCGCTGATCGGCGGGGTGCTTGCTGTCGTGCTCTCGGGCGGCTGGCTGTCGATCGGCTCGCTGGTCGGCTTTGTCACGCTATTCGGCATCACCCTGCGTAACTCCATCATGCTGGTGTCGCACTACCAGCATCTGGTGCAGGTGGAGGGCCACGCCTGGAGTGTCGAGACTGCCCTGCGCGGGGCGTCCGAGCGGCTGCCTTCGATCCTGATGACGGCCATCGTCACTGCCCTCGGCCTGATGCCGCTGGTCATCGGCAGCGGCGAACCGGGCCGCGAGATCGAGGGACCGATGGCGAGCATCATCGTCGGCGGCTTGGTGACCTCCACCATTCTCAATCTGCTTATCCTGCCGACGGTCCTGCTGCACTACGGGCGCTTTGTCAGGCGCACCGAGGCCTAGCCGCCTCCGGTACGCCGGGCGGGCAGGAGTCAGTCGGTCTCGCCCTCGTATTTGATGTAACGGAAACGCGGGTCGGTCGGAGTGCCCTCGAACAGTCCCTCTTGAGCCGGCTGCCAGCACACCACCTCCTCAATCTTGCGCGCCAGCGCGAAGTCGAGGTCGGTGATGCCGCCCGCCGAATGCGTCTGCAGCTTGATCACGACAAAAGCATACGAAGCCGCCAGATCCGGATGGTGCCAAGCTGCCTCGGCCAGATGGCCTACGGTATTGATGACCATCAGCGTCGATTTCCATCCTGATGTACGGATGCGCCGGCGGATCCAGCCGTTCTCGTAGGTCCAATGGGGTAGCTCGGCGGCGAGCCGCACAAGCACGGCAGCGGGTTCGATGGGCGGTGCAGACTGTTTCATGCTGTGTCCCGATTAAAAAGTGTCCAAGTTGTCCGCGCAGGCGCTGGCATTCTTGCGCATAACGGGCTTGCAGGTCGCGCGGGGGCTTGTCCATGCAGAATGATGATGCCGTCATTGACGAATATTAAAAAGAGTCTTGCAGGGAGTTTTTCCTGTGCTAGAGTTACACGCGGAAACAACTGTAACGTCGCCCTCACGGGAGCGGATAGTTGGATCTGGTGCTCGTCAGTCCAGGTGGATTGGCGAGCGTTATCGCTGATTGCGACTTCATTGAGGAGGTTGTTATGGCTGTTAAGAATCTGTGGCCCGTCGTGGCCCTGGCTGTTGCCGCTCCGTCGGCCGCCCTGGCTAACGCCGATCTGGCCAAGCTGATGGCTGACTCGAAGAACTGGGCCGCTCCGGCCGGTAACTTCTCGAACCATCGCCACACCAAGTTGACCCAGATCAACAAGAGCAACGTCAACAAGCTGCAAGTGGCTTGGACGTTCTCGACCGGCGTTCTGCGCGGCCACGAAGGCGGCCCGCTGGTGATCGGTGACACCCTGTACGTTCACTCGGCTTTCCCGAACAAGGTCTTCGCCATCAACCTGGCTGACCAGACCATCAAGTGGAAGTACGAGCCGAAGCAAGACCCGAGCGTCATCCCCGTCATGTGCTGCGACACGGTCAACCGTGGCCTGGCATACGGCGAAGGCAAGATCCTGCTGCAACAAGCTGACACCACCCTCGTCGCTCTCGACGCCAAGTCGGGCAAGCTGGTGTGGTCGGTCAAGAACGGCGACCCGAAGGTCGGCCAAACCAACACCAACGCCCCGCACGTCTTCAAGGACAAGGTCTTCACCGGTATTTCCGGTGGTGAGTTCGGCGTTCGTGGTTGGGTTGCTGCCTACAACCTGAAGGACGGCAAGCTGGCATGGAAGGGTTACTCGATGGGTCCGGACAGCGACATGCTGATGGATCCGAACACCTCCATGACCTTCACCGACGGCAAGATGGCTCCGGTCGGCAAGGACAGCTCGCTGAAGACCTGGCAGGGCGACCAGTGGAAGATCGGTGGCGGCACGACCTGGGGCTGGTACTCGTACGACCCCGAGCTGAACGCCATGTACTACGGCAACGGTAACCCGTCGACCTGGAACCCGAAGCAACGCCCGGGCGACAACAAGTGGTCGATGTCGCTGTGGTCGCGTGACGTTGATTCGGGCAAGGTCAACTGGGTTTACCAGATGACCCCGCACGACGAGTGGGACTTCGACGGTGTCAACGAAGTGCCGCTGTTCGAAGGCAAGGACAAGAACGGCACCCAGCGCAAGATGCTGGCTCACTTCGACCGTAACGGCTTCGCTTACACCCTGGATCGCAAGACCGGTGAGCTGCTGGTTGCCGAGAAGTTTGACCCGGCCGTCAACTGGGCTACCCACGTTGACATGAAGACCGGCCGTCCGCAGGTCGTTGCCAAGTACTCGACCCACCAGAACGGTGAAGACGTTAACTCGAAGGGCATCTGCCCGGCCGCCCTTGGTACCAAGGACCAGCAGCCGGCTGCTTATGACCCGAACAGCGGTCTGTTCCTCGTCCCGACCAACCACGTGTGCATGGACTACGAGCCGTTCCGTGTCGAGTACACCGCTGGTCAACCGTACGTTGGCGCAACCCTGGCCATGTTCCCGGCTCCGAACAGCCACGGCGGCATGGGCAACTTCATTGGTTGGGATCCGATCAAGGGCAAGATCGTTTGGTCGATCCCCGAGAAGTTCTCGGTCTGGTCGGGTGCTATGACCACCGCTACCGGTCTGGCTTTCTACGGCACGCTTGACGCCCGTCTGAAGGCTGTTGATATCAAGGCTGGTAAGGTTGTCTGGACCTCGCCGAAGCTCCCGTCGGGCGTGATCGGTAACGTCCACAGCTGGGAATTCGGTGGTAAGCAGTACGTCGGCGTTCTCACCGGTATCGGTGGCTGGGCTGGTATCGGCCTCGCCGCTGGCCTGGAAAAGGACAGCGACGGTCTGGGCGCTGTGGGTGGCTACAAGGAACTCGCGAAGTACAGCGAGCTTGGCGGCACCCTGATGGTCTTCGCTCTGGCGAACTAATTCGGACCTGTTGCAGTCTGACTGCCACAACCGAATCAGGGAAACTGGCACCCTTCGGGGTGCCAGTTTTTTTTCGTCCGCAGGAGGAGTGAGTGAATAAAGTCGCATCCCGGATGGCGAGTGTCGTGCTCGCTGCCACCGTGCTCGGCACGGTACCGGTGGCTGAGGCAGCCACCGCCCAAGAAAAGGGCATCTTGCGCGTCTGTGCCGACCCCAACAGCATGCCGTTCAGCAATGACAAGGCCGAGGGCCTGGAGAACCGCATCGCCCGACTGATGGCCGATGATTTCGGCTGGAAGCTCGAGTTCTATTACTTCCCGCAGCGTATGGCATTCGTGCGCAACACCTTGCGCAAGAAGTCGGAAACTGGTGAGGAGGGTTACGTCTGCGACTTGGCAACCAGCTCCGCGCCCGACGCCGAGGGCGCTGTGGCCACCAAGATCTATTACACATCGACGTGGACCATGGTTTTCCGCGCGGGCTCGGCGCTTGACGGCGTCCGGCAGCCCGATGACCTGCTCAAGCTGCCCAAGGACACCCTGTCCAAGCTGCGTTTCGGCGTGTTTCCAGCCTCACCGGGCGGCGATTGGGTGTTTAAGAATGGCTTCGCGGATCAGATGGTGCCGTTCCAGCAGATGCTGGGCGACCCCAACTCTTATCCCGGCCAGATCGTCGATGTGGCGCTCGTCAAGGGCGACATCGATGTGGCTTTCGTCTGGGGGCCGATCGGGAGCTACCACGCCCGTCAAAGCAGGGACGTCAAGCTGCGCGTGGTTCCGATGGTGCCCGAAGGCGAGATGGTGACTGATTTCTCGATCGCGATGGCGGTGCGTTACCGTGAGCCGGAGTGGAAGGCCAAGGTCGAGGATTTCCTTGCACGTCGCAAAGTTGACGTCGACAAGGTCCTGTCCGACTACGGCGTACCCATGGTCGGCAAAGACGGTGCGGTGACCATCGGCGGCGAGCGTTTCGAGCGAGCCAAGAGCGTCGCGTCGCGCTGATCCGGCGGCACGTCGGGCGTCGGGGCTCGGGTCTGTGCTGAGGGGGCTGGCTCTGAGTCTGTCTCGCGCCGCCCAAGCGGCCTGGTGCGGGGCGGTCCTCATGCTGGTGGGCTGCATGTCGGCCGCTTGCGTGGCCGCACCCATGGCTGTTGTCAGTAACCAAGGCAGTGATTCTGTCAGTCTGGTCGAGCTTCGGCCGGCCGGTGCCGGACCTGTAAGGGTTCGGGAGGTCGCTGTCGGGCGTGCGCCGGCCGGGGTGGCCGTGGATGTAGTAAGCCGGCGCGCCTTTGTCAGCAACGCGGAGGGTCGTAGCGTCTCGCTGGTCGATCTCTCGGCTGGCAAGACGCTGCTGATGCGTGAGGTTGGCGCCGGGCCGGTGGGCATCGCCTACGATCCGGTCCGCCGGCGCGTCTACGTGGCCGATTGGTATCGCAACAGCGTCTGGGTGCTGCGCGACGACGATCTGACCACCGTTGCTGAAATCGCGGTCGGGCGCGCGCCGGCTGGCGTCGAGGTCAGCGCCGATGGCACACGGGTTTACGTGGCGGAGCGCGATGACGATGCGGTCGCCGTGCTTGACGCGGAGCACTTGCAGGTGGTCGGGCGCCACACGGTAGGGCACCATCCATTCGGTTTACGCTTGGCACCGGATGAGCAGACACTGTGGGTCACTAACGTGCTCAGCCATGATGTGAGCGTGGTCAGTCTGCCGCTTGGGCATGTCGTAGCAACCCTCGCGGTGGGCCAGCGGCCGTACTGCGTGGCTTTTGCGGCGGGGCGCGCGTTCGTCAGCAACCAGTATGGTGACAGCGTCACCGTCATCGATGCGGCTTCGCGTGTGGTGGTGGCCACCTCGCCGCTGGTCGCTTACCCCGAGGGTATCGACAGTGACGGCGAGACGGTGTGGGTGGTGTCCTGGATGGACGACCAGATGGTCGGCATCGGCGCCCGCAGCCTGACTCGTACCGCGACCATACCGCTGGGACGCAATCCGCGCGGTTTCGGACGCTTCGTTTTGGCAGAATAGAGGTTTGGACGCGGTCCACGGTGGACCGTGACGCCTTGGCAACGCTTCAGGAGATTCACCGATGTCGCTTCCACGATTGATCGCTGCAGCCGTATTGGTGCTGCCGGGCCTCGCCTTCGCCCATGGGCCGACCCGTCAGAAGGCCGACGAGGCTATCGAGATCGCCGCGCCGCCCGACAAGGTCTGGGCCATCGTCAAGGACTTTGGTGGTGCGCACCGTTGGGTGCCTGGCGTCGCCGCTACTGCGCTCAATGGCACCACCCGCGTGCTCAAGCTTGACGCTGGTGGCCAGGTGGTGGAGGAGCTCGAGACCATCGACGACCCGAATATGTCTTTGCGTTTCCGTATGAAGGACCCGGGACCGGTGCCGGTGAACAATTTCAGCGCACAGATCTCGGTGAGCTCAAGCGGTTCGGGGTCGCTGGTGCGCTGGCGTGGCGCTTTTTACCGCGCTTATCTCAACAACGATCCGCCGCCGGAGCAGAGCGACGAGGCTGCGGTCAAGGCCATCACCGGGATGTTCAAAGGCGGCCTCGAGAAGCTGAAAAAAGTCGCCGAGGGCAAGTAGCCTGAACCGCTGCCAGTGAACGCCGCGATTCAATGCGCGGCGTCACCTCGAAGCGGGTCGTGCGCGTGCTTGCCAACGTCGCAGTGGCCAACTCAGCCAGTACAAGGCCCACGTGTGTGGCGCCATATTGCTGCGCCAATACGCCAAGAGCAGGCACAAGACGGCAAGGGCGCCGAGCCCTTGGCTGAGTTGCGTCGGGACCCAGCGCCAGGCCGACGGTTGACCGCCGATCAGGCGGGCTGCCAGTACAGTGCCGTTGGTAAGTCGCGCGTAATCGAACTCGAGCTCTTCGGCGAGCAGTTTGAGGTAGGTCTCGCGCAACTGCGACAGGTGCTCGCGGCCCGGTGAGGATTGCAGGCGCGCCTGCACGTCGGCGGAGATCTTGCCGCCCCCGACATCCGCCATCTTCTCGCTGCCACCGCTGGTCGAGCGTCCGCTGGCGTAGGGGTCGTTCTGCGCCACCTCGAATTCGCGCCAGACGCCGACCTGCCGTCCACGGTCGTCGATCTTCGGGATCGGGCTGAGAGCCAGTTCGCCGACGCCGACCAGCCAGCCTTTTACTGCGCCCGGGGTGCCGCGAAACTGGGGGCGGTAGCGAGCCGACACCGGGGGCGCCTCTTGACCGTCGGTGATGAACACCAGCTGCGTCTCGCGGTCGCCGTCCTCCAGAAAGCCGATGACGTTATAGACGCCCTTGGCGATCTCGCTGTCGGACGCCCAGATCGACTGCGGCGATATCTTGCTGACGCTACTGGCGAGGTCGTTGTAATGGCGGCAGACCTCCACCGGGGCGTACAGCACCATCGTCTGGTAACCGGCGAAGATGCCGAGACCGGCGCGCGTGCCGCATGGCAAACCGCGCAGCGCTTCGGTCAGGCTGTGACGGATCGCTTCGGCGCGACTGGCCGGCTCGCCGTCGATGTGCATGTCGCGGGTGTGCATGCTCATCGAGATGTCGACCACGAACAGGAAGCTGTGCACCGGGCGAGGCAGCGGCACCTCCGGGCGCAAGGCGGCGCACAGCAGCAGCAGCGCGGCGCCATTGAGCATGGCGCGCCGCGTCGGCATCAATGCGGTACGCAAACGTTGCCAGCGCGACTGCGGGGGTGCCTCGCTGCTCATGGCAAGCCCAAGGACTCGACCTGCATGGTCGTGATCGCCTGTTCGGCTTCGGGTGGCTGCTCCACGTCCACCTCTTGCGCCTGTTCGACTTCGGGCAAGCGCCGCAACGCGCGTTCGAGGTTGTAACGGGCGGCCATGTGGCCGGGGTCAGCCCGCAACACCACCCGATAGGCGGCCTTGGCCAATTCGAAATTGGGGATGGCGGAGGCGGTGTCGCCGCTGTCGGCGGCTTCGATGGCGTCGCGCAGATACAGGTTGCCGCTGTTGAAGCGGGCAGCCAGTCGCAACGCCTCGGGGGCCGCCTCGTCGTTCTCGATACGGTTGTATTGCGCCAGCGCCGGTCCGACCTTGCCCGCTTTGGCCAGCGCCACCCCGGCAGCGAAGGCCTCTTCGGGCACCGTCGAGCCGGCCACCGCCTGGTTGGCGGCGATGCGTGCGTTCACCGCCTCGGCATCGGCGATCTGCAGGCGGTCGTGGACCACCAGCGCACCGGCGCCGGCGAGGCTCGCCAGGCTGACGAGCGTAATCAGTGAGCGGCGGATCTGGACCATCGGGTGACCTGCAGGGCGGAGACGATGACAACCGGGAGCAACAGCAGCAAGGCCAGACCAAAAGTGATGCTGGCCAGCGACTGCTTGGGAATGACTTCGGGGGTGCGCGTGGGTAGCCTCTGCAGCCGGTCGATGTCGCTGATGGCGGCCTTGAGCTGCTGCGGGTCTTCGGCTTCGTAGGCGCGATAGGGCACGCCGAGTTCGCTAAAGAAGCGGTCGAGGAAGTACTCGGGGACCGCATCCCGCTGGCCGTCGCCGCCCCCTGTCTCTGCTTTTAGACCAGGGCTGCCACGTCCGCGCAAATAGATCCAGTACAGCGATACACGGTGCTTGCGCGCGGCCTCGGTGATCTTCACCTGGGTGACCTCATCGAGTTGTGCACCGCCGTCGGAGACCAGCACCAGCACGCGCGAACCGGTGTAGGGACGATCATCGAAATAGCGCAGACCATCGATCATGGCGAGGCCGATGTCGGTCTCGGCGAGGCCGCGGCCGAGGCCGGCTGCCTCGATCGCCGCCTGCACCACCTCATGGCGGTTGGTCAGCGGCAAGACGTGGATCGGCCGCGTCGAGAAGTTGAGCAGGCCGATGGCGTCGTTGGGGCGGCTCGCCACGAATTCGGTGAGCACGCGCCGCGCCGCACCGTTCTTGGATTCGCCCTGGGTCATCAGGAGTTGTTCGCTGCCGGTCGTACGGCCAAAGCCTTGGTCCATGCTGCGGCTGCGGTCGAGCAGGATGACGATCTCGGCGCCGGTACCGACCCGCTCGACCACGCGTTCGCCGCGCGACAGGTCGGCGAGGCCGAGTACCAGCGCGACGATGCCCGCCACGGCGGCCACGCGCAGGATACGGTCGAGCAGGGTGCCCAGTGGGTCGGCTGGCAGCAGTTGCAGGAAGGGGTGCGGCAGCGACTGGATCGGCGTGCGCAACAAGGGCAGCAGCGCCAGCGGCAGCGCCAGCAGGAACCACGGGTAGTCGAACATGAGGTTCACTGGATGCCGCGCTCCACTGCCCGTGCCTCAGCCAGCAGGCGCAAGAGTCGGACCCGTTGCGCCTGCTCTGGGTAGCCGCGGCCACCGAAGAATACCCCGCGCGATGCGTCGAGCCAGAAAGCAATCTCGGCTTCGAGCCGTGCGTAGCCGGAATGTCGCGCCACCAGCCTGGCGGTCTCGCCGGGGAACACGGTGCGTCCTGCGGTGGCGTCGAGAGCGCGATGCATGGCCTTGAGCGCGGCGGGCCAGAACGCCTCGTCGCCGGCGCCACGCAGGCGCGAGGCCTCGCGCAAGGCGCGCGCGAACGGCCGCTGCGGCCGCAGCAGGCGTTCCCAAGGTGTCCAGCAATAGAGCAATGCAAGCAAGGGCAGCAGGCAGGCCAGTGCGGTGTTGCGGATGCGCATCTCGGCTGCCAGCGTGTCGAGCAACGGAGCCTGCACATCCTCCTGCACGTCTACCAGGCGATCACGGCCGAGCACGG
The DNA here is from genome assembly GCA_009923755.1 of Betaproteobacteria bacterium. GTDB lineage: Bacteria > Pseudomonadota > Gammaproteobacteria > Burkholderiales > UBA3065 > UBA3065. The sequence continues at coordinate 18,880 of RFSW01000025.1, forward strand.
TGCCCGGGGTCATCGGCGCGATTGTGACGAAGGACGGATTGACGGGGAGACGCACCACTTTGTCGCCATTGTCGAGCGGCACCTCAAAGCCCGGCAGGCTTACCGTACGCACGGCATCGGGCACGTTGGTCACTTGGTATTCCACACGCAGCCGGGTGCCGTCGCGGGTCGCCTCGTGGTCGATGCGGCGCAGCTCGAGCCAGGTGCCGGCACGGCCGGGCTTGGGCAGCGCCTTGATGGCGACGCGCGTGCCTGCGGCGGGAACGACGGTGATCTCCCGGACCAGCAGATCGCCGATCTGGTGGCCGTAAGGCAACGGTTCGCGAACGGTGATGCGCGTCTCCGCAGGATCGGCGGCGCAGCTGAGGACCGGCCATGTGAGCAGCAGTGCGGCGATCGCGTGCCAGGTGGACCGGTTCATGCTGCTATCCCGTGAAAGTACGCGCTGACCGATTCGGCGGAGAAGCCATCGCGCAGAAACAGGGGGCGCAGATCGAAGCTCTGGCAGGTCTCATGGATAAGAGCCTCACGTTCGGCGTAGGCCGCCTCCACCTGCTCGTTCCAACCACGCCGTAACCAGACCAGCCGCCGCTCGCCGCTCTCCATGTCCTCGGCGAAGGCAAACCCCCGGTCCGGCCACCCGCTGTATTCGGAACGGTCCCACAGGGCTACCGGCACCACATGGTGCGGTCGGCTGTCTTCGAGAAAACGCTTGAGCGCGGCGATCGGCCAGTGGAAGTCGGAGATGAGAAACAGCAGGCCGGGCTCGCGTGGCAGCCAGGCCGGCACCTCGGCCAGCCCCTCGTGGCCGGCGTCACGCGCGCTGTCATGGCGCAAGTGCTGGATGACCCCCTCAAGTGCGGCCCGCTGTTGCCGCACCGGCAGCCAGCAGTCCTCACGCAGGCGGCGGTCGAAACCGATCAGGCCGAAGCGGTCGCCGCGCCGGTTGGCTGACCAGGCCGCGGATTCGACGAAGTTGGCGGCGGTGCGGGCGCGGTTCTGCATGCCACGAAAGCCCATCGAGCTTGACACGTCGAGCACCACCATCACCGGGATCGCCGCGCGCTGCTGGTACTCGCGCACCCACCACTGCTCGGCGGGGTCGCGCAGGCTGGCGCGAATGTCGATGCGGCGCGGGTCGGGGCTGGCGAACAGCGAGACGTGGCGGCGGAAGATCATGCCGCCGCCGCTCATGTTGCTATGGTGCCCCCCTGGGCGCTGGCTGCGTGCCTTGCCCGGCAGTCGGTAGTGAAACTCGGCGACCATGTCCGCGGGTCGCTCAGGGCGCGGCGATCTGGGCGCGGCAGGCGTCGAGCAGGGCGCCGACGATCTCCCCGCGCTTCATCTCGTAGTTGGGGTACAGGAAGATGCGGTGCGCCACGGTCTCGCGCAGTGCGCCATGCAGATCTTCGGGGATGAGCTGGGTGCGCCCCTGCAGCCAGGCCTCGACCCGCGCGGCGCGCAGCATCAGGCTCATACCCGCGCGGGCTGGCGCCGGCCTCGACCAGGCGGTTGGTGTCGATGCCTTCGATGCGTATGCCGGCCTCGTGCGGACGGCGCAGCGCGCGCCACAGCCGTACCGCATAGTCCTGCAGCGCCTGGCTGGCGCCCACCGACTCCTGGATAAGTTTGCCGATGCCGTTGAGCTCGGTGTAGGGCATCACCGCCTCCGGCACCTTGCTGATCAGCGCGTCGCCATCGTGGAAGCGGGTGTTGAACATCAGGTCGGCCTGGATCCCGGCGTCGGTCGGCGTCTCGATCTGGATCTCCATCAGGAAGCGGTCGCGTGCCGCCGAGGAGATCTCGAAGGTCTCTTCCTTCTCGATGCGGTTGCGGTCGGCGAACACCTGCAGGTGCGGGAACTGGTACTCGCGGTTGAAGGCGTTGACGCTGCGCTCGGCCATGATCCGCAGCAGCAGTGAGTGCACCTGCGGCCGGGCGCGGTTGATTTCGTTGAAGAAGAAGGTTGCCAGGTGCGCGCCGTGCTTGAGGATCGGTCCTGCGTCGACCCGCGGGCGGCCGTCCTCGCCGATGTAGGTGTAATAGACGAGGTCGGTCGGCATCAGGTCGACGGTGCCCTCGATGCGCTCATACGCGCCGCCGATGGCCCGCGCCACGGCGCGCAGCAGGGTGGTCTTGCCCACGCCCACGTCGCCTTCCAGCAGCACGTGCCCGCGCGCAAACACTGCCAGCGTGATGAGGTGGATGGCACGGTCCTGGCCGACCACGGCATTCTTCAGGGCTTGTTCGAAAGTATTGGCGCGATCACGCCAGTCGGTGAGGAGGTTGTCAGACACGAGTTTCCCTAAAGCGTCGGCAGATATACAAGGTCACAAACGCTAGCACAATTCGACAGGCACTCCTGTATGCCTTCGTGCATGGCGGAACTCCCGCCCGCTTGCGCATTCTGATGACCGCGCACCGGCGTTCGGTGCCGCATGACACGCAGCAAATCGGAGGATCCGACGCATGAAATCCGCAACTAGCCGCCTGGTCGCTCTCGTTCTCACCGCGGGCCTCGTGGTGCCACTGCCGGCGCTGGCCGGCGCGACAGCCACCCCCGGTGCCCCGGCCGACAAGCAGGCCGCGCCCAAGGACATCGGCCCGGTCAAGCCGACCAAACCTCAATACGACACAGGTCTCAAGCCCAAGGACGAGATCACGCCGGCCGAGCAGCTGGTGTTCCTCGACGAGCACCTCTCGAATCTCAAGTCTGCCACCACCCTGACCTATGGCTTCGTCAAGCAGGGCAATATGGAGAAGGGCTTTAGCGATATGGTCGAAGAGAACGTCGCGGTCGATGGCAAGGGCAAGACTGTCAAGGCCAAGTTCCTCAGCGGCCTCAATAGCAAAGAGTTCTCGCCGATCGAAGGGGCCAACAGCAACCCGGTGATCCTGCATTTCCTCGAGCGCGACCTTAGCGAGATGCAGCGCCTGACTACGGGCCAGCCCAACTATTTCCGGAAGCGTATCCGCGCCGCTCTGGCAGAGGGTCCGGAGATCAAGTCGGTCAAGTTCAACTGGAATGGCAAGCAGGTCGACGCCAAGTCGGTTTCTGTAGAGCCGTACATGAGCGACCCGATGGTGCACGATCCGGCGCGGGCGGCCTACAAGCGCTATCGCGGCAAGCGCTACACTTTCGTCCTCTCCGATGCCGTGCCAGGCAAGGTTGCGGAGATGCGTTTCACGATCCCCGATCTCGCGCTGGCGGGGGAGGCGGCCTATGAGAAGCCGCTGCTGGAAGAGGTATTGACGCTGCAGTCGTCGAAGAAGTGAGCTTGCGCCGGGTCCTCCGGCGTGGGCTCGCCCTGGTTTGACGCGGCCCGCCCCGGCGGGCCGTTCTGCTTGTTGGCGGAGCGCAGCCGCTGTTACCATCGCGCGCCGGTCGCCGAGCCACCTGGCGACCACCGATGCATTCCCACGGAATGCGCCCTCATCACAGCGCAGGAGGGGCCCGTGACGGGCCCGAGACGAGATGACGAAGTACCAGACCGACGACACCCGTATCCGCCAGAGCGATGTGCTGCTTGCCCCGATGCAGATCTGCCGCGAGTTCGAGGCCAGCGAGGCTGCGCTGGAGGTGACCGCCAAGGCGCGTGAGGGTATCCACCGCGTGCTCACCGGCGAGGACGATCGTCTGGTGGTGGTGGTCGGCCCCTGCTCGATCCACGACCAGGCCGCCGCGATGGACTACGCGCAACGCCTCAAGGCGCTGTTGCCCGAAGTCAGCGACGAGTTGTTGGTGGTGATGCGCGTCTATTTCGAGAAGCCGCGCACTACCGTGGGCTGGAAAGGGCTGATCAACGATCCGCACCTCAACGAGACTTACGATATCAACGAGGGCCTGCGCCTGGCGCGCAAGATCCTGCTGGACATCAACGCGCTCGGCCTGCCCTGTGGCACCGAGTTCCTCGACCTGATCAGCCCGCAGTACATCGCTGACCTGGTGGCGTGGGGCGCGATCGGCGCGCGCACCACGGAGTCGCAGTCGCACCGACAGCTGGCCTCCGGCCTGAGTTGCCCGGTCGGCTTCAAGAACGGTACCGACGGCAATATCCGTATCGCTGTAGACGCGATGCGGGCGGCCGCGGCATCGCACAGCTTCATCTCGGTGAGCAAGACCGGTCAGGTTGCGGTGTTCGAGACCGCCGGCAACGCCGATTGCCATGTCATCCTGCGCGGCGGCAAGTCGACCAACTTCGACGCCGCCAGCGTGGAAGCTGCTTGCAGCGAGCTGGCTGCGGCCAAGCAGCGTCCGCAAGTGATGATCGACTTCTCGCACGCCAACTCAAGCAAGCAGCACCAGAAGCAGATCGAGGTCGGCGCCGATGTTGCGGCGCAGATCGCCGATGGCGAGACGCGCATCATGGGTGTGATGGTCGAGAGCCATCTCAAGGCCGGCCGGCAGGATCTGGTGGTCGGTCAGCCGCTCGAATATGGCCAGTCGATCACCGACGCTTGCATCTGCTGGGACGACACCGCGCCGCTGCTGCAGCAGTTGGCGCAGGCGGTTCGCACCCGGCGGGCATTGAAGACTTCGGCGGCCTAAGCGCCAGCGTCGGCCGGTCCGGCGTCTGCCATGAAGACGGTTCATTCGGTCGCTGAGCTGCGAGGCCTGCTGGCCGGTCAACGCCAAGTGGCGCTCGTGCCCACCATGGGCCATTTGCACCGTGGCCACCTGCGGCTGGTCGAGTGCGCCCGCCGCAAGGGTGGGCCGGTGGTGGCAAGCGTGTTCGTCAATCGCCTGCAGTTCGGTGCGGGTGAAGATTTCGACCGTTACCCGCGCAGCCTCGATGAGGACGCTGTCGCGTTGGCACGCGTCGGTTGCGACATCCTGTTCGCGCCGGGCGAGTCGGAGGTCTACCCGCAGCCGCAGACAGTCCTGGTGCAGCCCCCGGCGGAGGCCGATCAGCTGTGTGGTGCGCATCGGCCCGGGCACTTCGCTGGCGTACTCACGGTGGTCTGCAAGCTCTTCAACATGGTGCAGCCGGCAGTTGCGGTGTTCGGCGAGAAGGACTTTCAGCAGCTCTGGCTGATCCGGCGCATGGCCGAACAACTGGCCTTGCCGGTGACTATCGTCGGCCACCCGACCGAGCGCGAAGCCGATGGCCTTGCCCTGTCGAGCCGCAACCGCTATCTGTCGGCGGTCGAGCGCGCGCGGGCGCCGCAACTGCATGCCGCGCTGTCTGCGGTACGCAGCGCGATGCTCGCCGGCGATGCCGCGCGCGCTCGAC